>JAULXA010000328.1:0-12674 GCA_032118875.1 Flavobacterium sp. | reverse complement strand
ATGGCAAATTGCTATTGATTTGCAAAATAAATTCCCAAATTTACCGCTAATTTGTGATCCTTCGCACATTACAGGAAAACGCGATATGATTCAGGAAGTTTCGCAACAAGCTTTAGATTTAAATTACGATGGATTAATTATTGAAACACATATTGATCCAGATAATGCATGGAGCGATGCGGCACAACAAGTTACTCCAGCAACTTTGAAACAAATTTTCATCGATTTGAAAATGAGAAAAGAAACGGATGAAAATGCAGAATGGAACAAAGCTATGGCTTTACAACGTGCTTACATTGATGAATTAGATACTAAACTAATTGAGATTTTAGGAAAACGTATGAAGTTAGCCGAAAAAATCGGACAGCTTAAAAAAGAAAAAAACGTGGCGATTTTACAAAACAAACGTTGGAATGAAATTTTAGGACGCATGATTTTAGATGGAGAAGATAAAGGTTTAAATGAAGAATTTGTCTTAAAAATTTACAAAGCAATTCACCAAGAAAGTATTGCACATCAGGAAAAAATAATTAACAAATAAGTTCTTGCATTCAAATAAAATATTAGTTTTGTCATGAAATAAAAACTTAACTTAAAGTAATTTATGAAAAAACTATTATTTACTGCCATAATGGTAGTCTTTACAGGTATTAATCTGTCTGTTGCTCAGTATAATATTGAGAATTTAAAATTCAAATATGGTGAAGAAATTACCGATGAAAAAGGTAAATTAGTTCAGATTGTTGGAGAATCTAACAATAAAATTTATGGATTAGGTGTAAATAAGTCAAAAAACTTTTTAAAAATATTTTCTTCAGCTGAAATGAAATTACTTTCAAATGCTGAAATTATTTTACCAGAAATAAAAGATAAGGATTTAGAATTTGAAGAATTAGCTTTAGTTGGTGGAAGATTGTATGTAATTGGAAGTGTTTATCATAACAAAACAAAAACGTTCACTTTAGCAGCTATTGAAATTTCTGAAAGCGGAAAATTAAGCAATAATTTAATCACACTTTTTGAAACAGTTGTTGCAAAAAAATCTGCTAGAGGTGGTTTTTATTATCGTAAATCTTCAGATGAAGAAAGATTAATGGTTCTTCATGCTTCAATGTTTGAAAAAGAAGACGCGATGAAATATGAAATAAAAATATTTGATCCAACCATGGCAACAACGTTTTCATATTCAGAAAAAGTTGGGTATGATGATTCTAAAAAAGATTATCAGTTTTTATTAGCGGATTTTGATTTAAATAATAATGACGATGCTTTTATAGTTATTAACGAAAGTTATAGAGATAAAAAGAAAAAAGAAAAAGTTGAAAAATTTGAATTATTGGCTTTCAAAGCAGCTAATGGTTACAAAAAAGAAGTTATTAAAATTAACTTTACAGACAAAGAAATTATCAATTGTTCTATGTTAGCGGTTAAAAACAATGTAATTCAGTTAACAGGTTTTTATTCAAGTGTACGTGAAAACGGAAAAGCAAATAAAGAATTAAAAGGTATTTTTAATGCAACTGTAGATTTGTCAACAAACAAAAATACAAACTTAAAATTCAACGAATTTGACCATGCAACTAAAGTAAAGTTATTAGGTGAAAGACGTGCAAATAAAGGAAAAGACTTAAAACCATTATACCAAATTCAATCAATTATTGAAAAAGAAGATGGTGGATTAATTGTTTTATCTGAAATGAGATATTCATATCAAGGTGGAAGTTCAGGAATTGGACCACTTCAAATGACAAGTTACGTATTTGTATCTAACGAAATCATTGTAACTTCATTAAAACCAGACGGAAGTTTAGATTGGTGTAATGTAGTAGCTAAAGAACAAACTGCTGCCGTTTCAACAATTTCAATTAATATATTTGTTGGTGGCGCAAGCGGTTCATTTGCTGTTGGTGCTGGTTTTAATTTTCCAGTTGCTATGTTAGGTAAAGGTCCAGAATATTTAGGAGCAATTCCTGTTTATGAAAACGGACAATTATCAATTATTTTTAATGATAATAAGAAAAATAAAGGAATTACTGATATTGAAGAAATTAAGCCTTTAGGGAATTACAACAACGCAGTTCCAACTTTATTTCAATTTGACAATGCAGGAAAAATAACAAGAAAAGATCCAGAAGAAGTAATTAAAAACGAATTAGTTATCAGACCAGGAGTTTTCTACAGAAAAAATAATAAAGAATACTTAATTTACTCTTCAAGAAAATCGCAAGATAAATTAGGAAGAATGACTTTATAAAAATTTAAAGACCCAAGAAAGTAACTTCTTGGGTTTTTTTATGCCTTTTTTATAAGAAATGCTATCTTTGTTGTAATTAATAATTGGAGTTATAAATTAGAGTCTAACTTCTAACTTCTAACTTCTAGCTTCAAACTTAGAATGACAGGAACCGTTTATAAATCTACCGGAAGTTGGTATTACGTAAAATCTGAAGACAACAAATTTTACAATTGTCGTATCAAAGGTAAATTCCGCATGCAAGGAATTAAAAGTACCAACCCAATTGCTGTTGGTGATGTAGTAGATTTTGATTTAGATGAAACAGTTGATGAAGTAAACGGAATTATTACTAACATTCACGATCGTAAGAATTATATCGTTCGTAAATCGGTAAATCTGTCCAAACAAACCCACATTATTGCTTCAAACATTGATATTGGATTCTTAATCGTAACTATCAATAATCCAATAACTACCACAAGTTTTATCGATAGATTTTTAGTTACAGCAAAAGCATACGGAATTGAAGCTATCCTGATTTTTAATAAAATTGATACTTTTGACGATGCCACTTTAGATGAGCAATTGTATTTGCAACATACTTACGAACAAATTGGTTATAAATGTTTACGAGTTTCGGCTACAGATAACAAAGGTGTTTCGGAATTAATGGATTTAATGAAAGGTAAAGTGTCAATGTTTTCTGGACATTCAGGTGTTGGAAAATCGACTTTAGTAAACGCTATCGAACCAACATTAAATCTAAAAACTAAAGAAATTTCTAATACGCACGCACAAGGGCAACATACTACCACTTTCGCAGAAATGTTCGATTTGGCAAACGATATTCGAATTATTGACACACCTGGAATTAGAGGTTTCGGAATGGTGGATATGGAAAAATCAGAAGTTTCTGATTATTTTCCAGAATTTTTCGCATTAAAAGGAGGTTGTAAATTCAACAATTGTTTACATAAAGAAGAACCACATTGCGCCGTTAAAAAAGCATTGGACGAAGATAAAATTGCTTGGAGTAGATATCAAAGTTATTTAAAAATATTAGAAGGCGACGAAGAAAATTTCCGTAATGATATTTATGGTGAAGACCGAATAGCAAGTGACGAAACCAGAAAAAGTTAAATAAGGCAAAAGGCATAAGTCAAAAGAACCATGCAATATTTATAAAACTAATTTTGCGAACCTAGCGAAAACCTTGCGCTCTTTGCGGTTAAATTAAAAAATAAATGAGAATAGTAATTCAACGTGTTTCTGAAGCTTCAGTTACAATTGAACAAAAAATAGTCGCACAAATCAATCATGGTTTGTTGGTTTTAGTTGGCATTGAAGAAGAAGATACTTCTGAAGATGGCAATTGGCTAGTTTCTAAAATTGTAAATCTTCGCATTTTTCCTGATAACAATAACGTGATGAATCTTTCTGTAAAAGATATTGATGGAGAAATTATTGCCGTGAGTCAATTCACACTTCATGCTTTAACTAAAAAAGGAAACCGACCAAGTTATATCAAAGCTGCAAAACCCGAAATTGCCATTCCTATGTATGAGAAATTCATATCGCAATTAGAATCAGAATTAGGAAAAAAAATCCAAACAGGTCAATTTGGTGCGGATATGAAAGTAGCATTAATAAACGACGGACCAGTTACTATAAGCATAGATAGTAAAAATAAAGAGTAGATATGAGAATCGTTTTTTTAATTATTTTTTTAGGATTAAATAGTGCTTTTAGCCAAAACATCAAAATACCAGATATTACTCCTGAACAAAAAGAAAATGCCAATACAGTTAAAATTTCTGATCTTTATACCATCGAATATAAAAATTTCAACAAAATAACTGTTTCAAATAAATATGTTGTTTTAGTTTTAAATGAAGTAGGATTTAATAGTTTAGATTTATCTGAAAATTACGACAAATCCAATAAAATTAAAAACCTAAAAGTATTAATTTACAATACTTTAGGAGGAAAAATCAAACAATTTAATAAGTCAGATTTTAAAGATAGAAGTCTTGTTGATGATTCTACCATATTTTCAGATAATAGAATTTTATATTTAGATTATACACCAATTACTTTTCCATTTGTCTTGGAATATGAATGTGAAACCGAAAGTATTAATACTGCTTTTCTTCGTTCTTGGGAGCCAATTTCTAATTTACATCAAACCATTTTAGAATCTAAATTAGAAATCATTAAAAATCCAATTTGTAATGTAAATCTAAAAGTTCAAAAATTAGATGAGTTTAAGGTCGAAAAAACAGAATCTGCAGACAAAATAATTTATACAGTAAAAAATATTTTAGCAATCAAACCAGAAGCTTATTCCGATTATTCTAAAGAGTTTCCTATGGTGAAAATGTATTTAGATAAAGCTTCGTTGGAAGGTTATGAATTAAATATGAGTTCTTGGAAGGAATTTGGTAAAATGTATTATGACTATTTCATAAAAGATAACAGTACAATTTCTGTAAAAACTAAGTCAAAATTGGATAAGATTATTTCGGTAAGTGATTCAAAATTAGATAAAACCAAAAAAATTTATAAATATGTTCAAGACAATACCAGATATGTAAGCATACAAGTTGGTGTTGGAGGTTGGAAACCTATGGAAGTTGCTGATGTTGAAAATTATGGTTACGGAGATTGTAAAGCGCTAAGTAATTTCACAAGAGCTTTGCTAAAAGCCTATGATATTGAATCCTATTATACGGTAATTTATGGTGGTGAAAAGAAGAGTTTCGATGAAGAAATAATTGCTAAACAAAGTAATCATGCTATTTTAGCAGTGCCACAAGATAATAATTATATTTTTTTAGAATGTACAAGTCAAACAAATCCTTTTGGTTATTTAAGTGACTTTACTTCAAATCGTAATGCATTAATTATTAAACCAGAAGGTGCTGAAGTTGTAAATACTACTTTTTATAAAACAGAAGATAATCTTCAAACCAGCAAATCAAAAATTACTATTTTAGAGGATGGTAGTATTATTGGTGATGCTCAAATTGTTTCTAATGGCGTACAATACGAAAATGTGTCTTATGTGGAATCTAAGAGCTCAAAAGAACAAATAGATTATTATAAAAATCGCTTCAGTCATTTAAATAATTTTAATTTTTCAAATTTTAAAACCAATAATAACAAAGTGCATTTTTCTTTTGAAGAAACATTTAGTTTTAAAGCTGAAAATTATTATGAAAAAAGTGTAAACTCACTAATCTTACCTTTAAATGTTTTAAATAGATATTCTAATATTCCATTTAAATACAGAAATAAAAAGTTTTCTTTTGAAATTGCTTATGGTTTTGTAGATGAAGACGAAGTTGAAATCGTTTTACCTAAAAATTATTCCTTAACGCAATTGCCCGGAAAAATTAATATAAAGGATAAATTTGGCGAATATAATGCAAGTGTTATATTTGAAGATAATAAGTTAATTTATAAAAGAAAGTTAACAATTCATGATGGTGTTTATGCAAAGGAAGACTACGAAACTTACAGAAAATTTATAGAACAAGTCAATAAATCAGATAACATAAAAGTAATTTTAGAAAGTAAATAAACCAAAAACAACCCATGAAAAAAACAATTTTAGCACTTTTGTTTCCTGTATTAATTTTTGCACAAGATTATGAATTAGGAAAAGTAACCGTTTCAGAATTAAGTCAAAAAAAACATCCAACAGATACTTCTGCAGTTGCGGCAATTTTATTTAATGTTGGAAAAACCTATTTTGAATACGAACAAAACACAGGTTTTTCATTAATTACAGAAGTGGATACAAAAATTAAAATATATAAAAAAGAAGGGTACAATTGGGCAAATAAAGAAGTAGAATATTATGTAGGGGGAAATAAAAAAGTAAATGTTACTTTTAGCAAAGCCTTTACTTACAATTTAGTGAACGGAAAAGTTGAAAAAACAAAACTAAATAGTGATAATGAGTTTAAAATTAATGTAGATAAATTTTGGGATGCCAAAAAAATAAGCATGCCAAATGTGAAAGAAGGCTCTATTATTGAATTTAAATACACCATAAAATCACCATATTTTTCTAACATTCCAGAATGGAATTTCCAGAATGTAGTGCCTGTTGATTATTCAAGTTATACAATTGAAATACCAGAATATTATACTTACAATCCCTATTTTAAAGGTGGTTTAACGACGGTAAAATCAAGTTCTAAGGACTCAAAAGAAATTACAACTGTTTATGAAGATAATGGTGTAAGAGGTTTAAATTCGGATGTTAGACATGAAAAACAGTATAATAAAGTTAATTACATTATTAATAAAAACAATTTTACTTTAAAAAACGTTCCTGCGCTTTTAGAAGAAAGTTATACAAATAATATAAAAAACTATTTATCTAGTGTGAATTTTGAGTTAGCTTCCATTCATTTCCCTGGACAAAATATAGAATACTATTCTGAAACTTGGGAAGATGTAGTGAAAACTATTTATAAAAGTGAGTCATTTGGTTCAGAACTAAACAAAGAAAACTATTTCCAAAGTGAATTTTCAGGTTTATTAGATGGTAAGCAATTGAGTAATGGTGAGAAAATAAGTACTATTTTTGAATTTGTGAAAAATCATTACAAATGGAATGAATATAATGGTATTTACACAGATGTTGGAGTAAATAAGGCATTTAAAGATAAAGTGGGTAACGTAGTTGAAATTAATTTCACTTTAGTTGCGATGTTAAGAAAAGCAGGTTTTAAAGCGAATCCAATATTATTGACAACTCGTAGTAAAGCCATAACAGAATTTCCGAGTTCATCTGCATTCAATTATGTTATTTGTGGAGTAGAGTTAGATAATAAAATTATTTATTTAGATGCAACTGATAAATATTTAGCTGAAAACGTGTTGCCAAGCCGCGCCTTAAATTATATTGGAAGAATTGTTAGAGAAAATGGTTCTTCTGAAATGGTAGATTTGTCTCCAAAAGTGCATTCTAAGAAAACAGTTATGATTTTTGCCACCGTTTCTCCAGAAAACATCAAAGGAAATATTAAGGAAGTTATCACAGAAAATAGATCCTATAATTTTAGAGATATGATTAACGGAATTTCAGAAGATTCTTATTTAGAAAAAGTAGAGAAAGAAACTGCTGGACTTGAAATCTCAGATTATACAATGGAAAACAAAACAAATTTAAAAGAACCTTTAAAAGAAGATTATAATTTTGTTTTAACAAATCAAGTTGAAACCATTAATGATAAATTATATTTTAAACCTTTATTGTTTTTTGGAATTGATGAAAATCCATTTAAATCAGAAACAAGAGATTACCCAATAGATTTTAAATATCCAACCCACGATAGTTATACAATTACTTATAATTTACCACAAGGTTATGTAGTAGAATCTATGCCAGAAAAAATTAATATTGCTACAGAAGATAATTTAGCCTCACTTTCCTTTTTAACTGGAAATATGGGAAATAAGGTGCAAATTGTAGCTAATTTATATATCAATTCAGCTTTAATGCCAGCCGATTATTACGACTCTATTAAATCTTTTTTTAATGAAGTTTATGTAAAAATGAATCAGAAAATAGTACTGAAAAAACAATAGTGAATGAATAAATTTAAAAAACCGTTTCTAGAATTTGTATTAAATACTACAATTTGTACCGTATTAATTAATTTTCTGCAATTTGATAATTGGGAAAAATCATTAAAATTTGGAGTAGTATTCGGAATTGTAATGACGATTTTTTATATTTTTATCTTACCAAAATTCAAAAAAAAGATATAAAATGGACATACAAAACGCACAACTTGAAGTTGATAATTGGATAAAAAATCACGGTGTTCGTTATTTTAACGAATTAACAAATATGGCGCAATTAACCGAAGAAGTTGGTGAAGTTGCCCGAATTATTGCGCGTCGTTACGGCGAACAATCTGAAAAAGAATCCGATAAAAATAAAGATTTAGGTGAAGAATTAGCAGATGTTGTTTTTGTGGTTTTATGTTTGGCCAATCAAACCGGAATCAATTTGCAAGAAGCTTTTGATAAAAAACTCGATTTAAAAACCAATCGTGATCACGACCGTCATCAAAATAACGAAAAACTTAAATAATTTTGAACTGGATTTTACTAATTATTGCCGGTTTTTTTGAAGTGGGTTTTGCGACTTGTTTAGGAAAAGCAAAAGAAACATCAGGTAACACATCTTTACTTTGGTATGGTGGATTTTTAATTTGTCTAACCATAAGTATGGTTTTGTTAGTAAAAGTCACGAAAGAATTACCCATCGGAACGGCTTATGCGGTTTGGACAGGAATTGGTGCAATCGGAAGTGTAATTATCGGAATTCTAGTATTTAATGAACCTGCCACTTTTTGGAGAATATTCTTTATGTTTACGCTTATTGCTTCAATTGTAGGATTAAAATTTGTTTCGAACTGATGAATTTACAACTTAAAAAATCTCAATTCTCAAATCACAATTCCGAAATCTCAATTACGGGTTCGAAATCTGAAACCAACAGATTGTTGTTGTTACAAGCTTTATATCCAAATTTAGTTTTAGAAAACACGTCTAATTCTGATGATTCGGAGGTGATGTTAAAAGTGTTAAAAAACTTCCAACTTCCAACTTCAGACTCCCAACTTTTCGACATTCATCATGCAGGAACTGCCATGCGATTTCTTACCGCTTTTTTCGCCATTCAGGAAGGAAAAGAAGTAGTTTTAACAGGTTCTTCTCGTATGAAAGAACGCCCGATTCAAATTTTAGTGGAAGCTTTAAATCAGCTTGGAGCGGAAATTTCTTATGTTGAAAAAGAGTGTTTTCCACCCATAAAAATCAAAGGAAAAAAGTTAACTAATAATAAAGTTTCTTTACCAGCAAATGTAAGTAGTCAGTACATTTCTGCTTTATTATTAATTGCTCCAAAATTAGAAAACGGATTAGAATTAACTTTAGAAGGTGAAATTACTTCTATTCCTTATATCAAAATGACATTGGCTTTGCTAAACGAAATTGGTGTAGTCACTTCGTTTGAAAAAAATGTAATTAAAGTAAATAACCTTCAAACTATAACCTCCAAACTCATTACTGTAGAAAGCGATTGGTCTTCTGCATCGTATTGGTTTTCTATTGTGGCTTTATCAGAAATTGGAACAGAAATTTCCTTATCAAGTTACAAAAAAAACAGCTTACAAGGTGATGCAGTTTTAGCTGAAATTTATAGGAATTTTGGTGTAGAAACAGAATTTAACACTAATCTTATACTTTTACGTAAAGTTAAGAACTTGAAACCTGAAACTTTAAACCTGAAACTTAACAATTGTCCGGATATTGCACAAACCATTGCTGTAACTTGTTTCGGTTTAGGAATAGCTTGTCATTTAACGGGATTACATACTTTAAAAATAAAAGAAACGGATAGGCTAGAAGCTCTAAAAACGGAATTGACTAAATTGGGCGCGACTATTTCTGTTACAAATGATTCCTTAACACTTCAACCTTCTGATGTAATTAATGAAAACGTAAGAATTAGTACGTATCAAGATCACAGAATGGCCATGGCATTTGCGCCTTTAGCTTTAAAAACTTCAATAATTATTGAAAATGCAGAGGTTGTTTCAAAATCGTATCCTAGTTTTTGGGAAGATTTGAAAAAGGTTGGGTTTCAATTTTAAATGATTTAAATTATCTTTTAATTATTTGAATTTTATCTAAAATAGTTTGAGCTTTATCTTGCGAAACAGGTATATGTATTCCAGTTTCCAATTCTAAACTTCCACCATCCGATTTGTTATAAGCCACAACTTGTTCAAAATTTACAATATACGATTTGTGAACACGCATAAATCTCGTATCCAAACACAAAATATCTTCAAAGTTTTTTAAGTTTCGACTTACCAAATGTTTGGTTCCATTATTACAAAACACTTCTGAATACGCACCTTCACCTTTAATATAAGATATTTTTGTCGTATCAATAAAAATTAAAGTATTTCCTGAAGGTACAGCGATTTTTGTTAAGCTGTCTTGGTGGATGGTTTCTTTTAAAAGCTTATAATTTGCTACTTTTTGATTCTGTTTTTCTAAGCGCGAAATAGCTTCCGTTAATTGTTCTGGATTTATGGGTTTTAATAAATAATCGACAGCAGAAAATTTAAAAGCTTGCAACGCATATTCGTTATATGCTGTAGTGAAAATGATAGAAAAATTCACATCATTTTCATCAAAAAAATCTAATAGTTCTAAACCGCTATGACCTGGCATTTCAATGTCTAACAAAACCAAATCGGGTTGAAATTTTCTTATTGCTTTTACACCTTCTGGCAAGTTTTCACATTCTGCAACTACAGTAATTTGCGGACAATACTCTTGTAAAAGTAACGCTAATGATACTCGTGCTCGTTTTTCGTCGTCAATAATTATAGCTTTCATAAAGGATTTAATAAATTATAGGAATTACAAATACAACGGTAGTTCCTAACGATTGATTGTTTTGATTTTGCTTGTCAATGTATGCAATTGAAATGTTCTTTTGCGTAAATTGATTCAATAAGTTCACTCTATTTTGCATCGCATTTGTGGCAAATGATTGGTGTTTGTTGTTTTTGATTTGATTTAATTCATGGCTTTTTTTACGACCAATTCCGTTATCATCAATGCTGATTTTAATTTGATCCGCCACTTTTTCAAAATGAATTTTCAACTTTTTTTCTCCTGTTTGATGAAGTAATCCGTGCTTTACCGCATTTTCTACAAAAGGTTGTAAAAACATGGATGGAATCTTAATATTGTCAGCATCAACATTCGAATCTGCAAGTATTTCGTAATTGAAATCATCATTAAATCTAACTTTTTCAATATCTAAATACAAACTCAACGTTTTAATTTCTTCCGTTATGGAAACCAAATCTTTTTCAGTCATCTCTAAAATGGTTCGTGTTAGAGTGGAGAATTTCGATAAATAATTTACAGCTTGTTTTTTATCGTTTGAAAGAATAAAAGACTGAATAGTGTTCAATGCATTATAAAAGAAATGCGGATTCATTTGCGATTTTATAGCTTTTAATTTCGACTGATTTAGGTTTTTTTCCAGGTTTACTTTCTCTAGTTGTAATTCGTTTTTACGTTTTAAATTGCGAATTTTCCATTTGTAAAAACCATAAATTAACGCTAAAAACAGTATTCCCATTCCAATCAAAAAGAAAGTGTTTAGCCAAAATGGTTTTTTAATTTCGAATTGGATGGTTTGTAATTCTGTTTTTTCATTATTATAAATAATGGCTAATTGAATGCTATAAGTTCCTGATGATAAAGAAGATAGTTTTAAATTTTTATCGTTTTCATCCAATGTTTTCCATTCGGAATTATTAATAGTATACGATACGCGATAATTTTCATTTGGAATAAATGATAAAACGGAATAATTAATTGTGATGTCGTTTTCCTCTGGATTTAATTGATTTAATTCCTCAATTTCACGTCTTTTTCCATTGATCTGAATTTCATTTATAATCAGTTTAGGTTTTGGATATTTACCAATTTCATTACGATTTTTTATTACAATTCCTTTTGACGTGGCGAATAAAAGTTGGTTGTTTTTTAAAATCACATCTGTCGCTTCCATGTCATTACTTATCGACATCACTTTCTGTGCTTTTTTGCTTTCCAAATCATATTCATATACACTATTTTCTGAAAATAAATAACAATACTGATTTCTAATAAAAAAGCGATTAAATTTTTCTTTAGCAATAAAATAAGGCAATTTGAAAACGGTAACTTTGTTTTTCGAATCAAAGCAATATAATTTTTCTGAAGTTGAAAGCCCGATGATTTTATCTTTATATTTTTGAATTTTTATTAGAAAAAGCGTTTCATTATTGTGTTTTAATTCTTTGCTTTTTCCATCATTAGTTACTGCAATTAATCCATTATTTGTGGCATAATAAATAGTGTTGTTTATAGCATTGTATTCTGTGGATTTTCCGTTTGTGTTTATTAATAATGCTACTTGATTAAAGCCTGAAAAATCAGGTTTTTTATTTTTTTTATAGATAAAATCCCATTTGCTTTTTAAATTTTTGTTTATATAAAAAATACCAACTAATCCGCTAGCTGCAAATGAAAAATATTTGTCATCTACTTTTTTAACGTCTTTTATAGCAATTAAAAACGCGCTTTTAATCTGATTATTCTTGTTTAGAATATTGAATTTTATAGAATTAAAAAAAACATTATCATTTACAGTATCAGCAAAAATCTGACTAATGGAATGATTGCTTTCTGTTTCAAAAATTTTCTCAGTTTGTAACGTTTTACAGTTGAGTTTGTAAACTAAATCCTTTTCTGCGCCGATGAAAATTTCGTTTTTACCTAAGGCTAAAGATTGTGGTCTGGGCTGTAAATCGATATAATTATTAGTGAAATCTTG
>JAULXA010000327.1:0-13766 GCA_032118875.1 Flavobacterium sp. | reverse complement strand
AGCTATTGGCGGAGCGGCCATGCACAATTTAGCATTAGCCCTACATAATAAAGGATATCAAGTAACCGGTAGCGACGATGCTATTTTTGAACCCTCAAAATCTCGATTAGAAAAGAAGGGATTATTGCCTGTTGAAATGGGTTGGTTTCCAGAAAAAATCACGTCCGATATTGAAGCTATTATTTTAGGAATGCACGCCAAAGCAGATAATCCAGAATTATTAAAAGCACAAGAATTAGGTTTGAAAATCTATTCGTATCCAGAATTTTTATACGAACAATCAAAAAATAAAACACGAGTTGTTATTGGTGGTTCGCACGGAAAAACGACAATTACTTCAATGATTTTGCACGTAATGCATTATCATAATATTGAAGTGGATTATATGGTTGGTGCCCAATTAGAAGGTTTTGACACGATGGTTCATTTAACAGAAACAAATGATTTTATTGTTTTAGAAGGTGATGAATATTTGTCTTCTCCAATGGACAGACGACCAAAATTTCATTTGTATCAACCGAATATTGCTTTACTTTCAGGAATTGCTTGGGATCATATTAACGTGTTTCCAACGTTTGAAAATTATGTGGAACAGTTTAGTGTTTTTACTTCGCAAATTACAAATGGTGGTATTTTAGTCTATAATGAAGAAGATCCAACGGTTAAACAAGTTGCTGAAGAAACTACGAATCCAATTCGTAAAATTGCGTATCAAACGCCAAGTTATTCAGTAGAAAATGGTACGACTTTATTAGACACGCCAGAAGGCCCAATGCCAATTGAAGTTTTTGGAGCACACAATTTAAATAATTTAGCTGGTGCGAAATGGATTTGCCAATGTATGGGCGTAGATGAAGTCGATTTTTATGAAGCAATTGCCAGTTTCAAAGGTGCCAGTAAACGTTTAGAAAAAATTGCAGAAAGCAGTAATAAAGTAGCTTACAAAGATTTTGCCCATTCACCAAGTAAAGTTTCGGCAACAACAAAAGCAGTAAAATCACAATATCCAGTTAGAAAATTAATTGCCTGTTTAGAATTGCATACGTATAGTAGTTTAAATGCCGAATTTTTAAAAGAATACGAAGGCGCTTTAGATGCAGCAGATGTTGCGGTAGTTTTTTATTCGCCAGATGCGGTAAAAATCAAACAATTAGATGAAGTGTCTTACGAACAAATTGCACAATCATTCAACAGAAAAGATTTAATTATTTATACGAATCCAACAGAATTTAAAGACTATTTATTCGCTCAAGATTTTAATAATTCTGCTTTACTTTTAATGAGTTCAGGGAATTATGGCGGATTGAACTTTGATGAAGTTAGCCAATTGATCAATTAGCCGATTAGTCAATATGCCAATATATAAAACCCTTCAAAAGTTCAAGACTCTTGGAGGGTTTGTTTTTTATTTCCCATATTGATAATGCCCAACAATCGTATAACTAAACAAACAATCTTCTAATACTTGTCCGCCACCCACATTGTGTACGATTAAATTCCGTTTCCCATCTTCCGTTTTTAAATGGGTAACAATTCCAATATGTGGTAATTTATCATTAATCATCCAAGTGACAATTTCTCCAGTTTTGTAATCACTTGCATTTTGTGAAATGGGCAACGTTTTTCCTTTTCTGCCAAAGAAAATTTCTAAATTAGGAACTCTTCTGTGATCAATATTTTTATCAGTAGTTTTCAAACCCCACTTTTCTAAATTTGGGTATTTAGTAAAATTCGCTACCATATCTTCGTGCACTTCTTTTTGTAAATCGATATCCAATTTTCTATAAGTTCGAATTATTACATCCGTACAAACTCCAGTTTTAGCTGGAACATCACCATTTGGGTATTTTAACTTTACATAATCGGGTGTGTAAACTATATTTTTATTAATAATTGAAATGGCCGCATTCGATAATTTTTCAGCAAAAGAATTCGGATTTTCAATTGGAGCTATTTCTTGCTTTTCAGAAATTAAAATTGTTTTGTCAGAAAGTGATTCTTGTTTTTTACAAGAAGTAAAACTTAAGAAGAAGACAAAAATAAAAATATTATTCATAAAAGTGATTTCAATTGTAACGTAATTTCTCAATTTTTAGTATAAAAAAAGACCAATTAAAAAATTGGCCTTTTAAGTTATTTCGGTTTAAAAACTATCCCGCTATAAATTCGTCAAATGATTTCAATTTATATTCTGGATTCGTTTTTTTAGCTTTTTCTAAAATTTTAGAGAAATGTGTTTTTTCTAATCTTTTAAATTCTGCTTCCGCTTTATTATATATTTCCATTACCGATTCGATATTGGCTTTTTGAGATGGTGAAGGCGCATCATATTGACTCGCGACTGAAGCGTAAATTACACCTAGTTTTTCTCTTAATTGCTTTTCTGCAGCACCTACATAATTATCACCAGTAGTAACTACCATAGTGTTTTTTAATTTGTTAAGTTCTGCGTTTATTTTATCGGCAGTTTTCGAATAACTTCTGTCTTTTGCAGTAATTTCTCCGTTAAGTTTAATCATTTCATCCATTTCATAAACCATATAGGCTAAGTTCTGAACTTTATCAAAAAGCATTTTAGTAGTAGCTCTTTGTTCTGTTCTTGAAGCTGCTGTAATTGGACTTTTCGGATCATTTACTACTTCAAATTCATGGGTGAATTTATCTTTACCTTTAGTTAAAACGGCTTTGTATTTTCCTGCTGGAACAAGTGGAGTCGTAAATCCGCTATAATCTAACGTTTTTCCTGTTGCGACTTTCGGACCTTTTTCATTAAAATCCCAAGTCACAATATTTATCCCTTTTTGATTACTCACAGGTAAATTCACAATTTTATTTCCATTCATATCCTGAATTTCCATTTCAATTTTACCAAATGTATTTCTCTTTTTTAGATAATATACAATTTGTGCAGAAGTGCTAGGATTTGGACCCACAAATTCTAATTCAGAAGCCGTGCTCGCAAAAGAAGAATTTTCCACTTTTGTAAACGGTTTGGTTTTGAAAAAATATACATCAGAAGCGATAATCTCATTCGTTACTTGTCTTAATATACTAACATCATCAAGAATAATAACTCCTCTACCATGAGTCGCCATTACTAAATCGTTAGTTTTTTTATGTAAGTCTAAATGCATCACTGCAACTGCTGGCATATTGTTTTCAAATTTCGACCAGTTTTTACCACCATCAACCGTAATGTATAAACCTTTTTCAGTACCTAAGAATAATAAATTTTCATTTACATAATCTTCTTGAATACAACGTGCAAAACCATCAATGTCTTTGGTTACAATTGAAGTCCAAGTGGTTCCAAAATCAGTAGTTTTGTATACATACGTGTTCATGTCGTTTTTAGTATGTCCTTCAAAAACAGCATACGCACTTCCTTTTGCGAAATTACTAGCTTCGATATGATAACACCATGTGTTTTTTGGTAAACCTACAATGCTTGCGGTTACATTTTTCCAAGTTTTTCCACCATCTTGAGTGATTTGAACATTTCCATCATCTGCACCAGCCCAAATAATATCTTTGCTCAAAGGCGATTCTGCAATGGTAAATAAAGTACAGTGATTTTCCGCACCAGAATTATCTTTAGACAAACCACCAGAATTTTCTTGGTTCATTTTTAGTTTGTCGTTAGTCGTTAAATCTGGAGAAATAATTTTCCAACTTGCACCCATATCATCAGAAACGTGTACGAATTGACTTCCAGCATAAATTCTATCCGGATTATGTAAACCTGTAACTATAGGCGTATTCCAGTTGAAACGTAATTTCACAACGCCTTTTTCTTGTAAAGGTTGAATCGTTTTTAATTCTTTCGTTTCTAAATTATAACGCCAAATGTTTTCGGCACCTTGCATTTCACTGTAAATGATTTTTTTGGTTGGATGTTTTAAAACTCTAAAGCCATCTCCGTAACCAACGCTATTCCAATCTCTAGCTTCAATTCCGCCATCACTTTTACTTGGACCATACCAAGAACCATTATCTTGTAAACCACCATAAATATTATACGGTTCTTCTGTGTCTAAAGTAATATGATAATATTGAGAAATAGGTAAGTTTTTAACAATATCTAAAGTGCTTCCATTGTTCCAACTTCTGTACATTCCACCATCGGTAGCCACATAAATTCTGTTGGTATCAATTGGATCGACAAGAATATCGTGAATGTCAGAATGCATCGCACCTAAATTTCTAAAGGTTTTTCCACCATCACGAGAAATTGAACCATTTAATCCGCCTTTGTAAACAATATCTTGATTTTTTGGATCGATTGTAATTCTTGAAAAGTAGAACGGACGAACTACTAATGCGAAATCACTATTTAAATGTTTCCACGATTTTCCTCCGTCTTCCGATTTATATAATCCTTTTTCGCTGTCTTTTTCGCATTCAATTACTGAATATAAAATATTGGCGTTTGAAGGTGCTACTGCGATGGCAATTCTTCCTAATTTTCCAGTTGGAAAACCATTGTGAATTTTGTTCCACGTTTTTCCACCATCTGTAGTTTTTAATAATGAAGAGAAGTTTCCTCCAGAATTAAAAGACCAACCGGTTCTTCTGAATTCCCAAAAACTGGCATACATTACATTTGGATTACTTGGATCGATTACTAAATCTGAACAACCTGTTTTATTGTCAACATAATGAATTTTATTCCAAGTTTTTCCACCATCTTTTGAATTGTAGATTCCTCTTTCTTCACTATCTCCCCAAAGCGCACCTAAAACTCCCACCCAAATATTGTTTGAATCTCTTGGGTCAACAACAATTGAAGAAATTCTATCTGATTTTGGTAAACCCATATTGGTCCAGTTCAAACCACCATCGGTAGATTTGTAAATTCCATCACCAACAGAAACACTGTTTCTTGTCCATGTTTCTCCAGTTCCAGCCCAAATTACATTATCTGGATTGTTAGGATCGAAAGTAATAGTTCCAATAGATTGAATATGCTTATCGAAAACGGGTACGAAAGAAGCACCACCATCTGAACTTTTCCAAATTCCACCACCAGCTGCTCCTAAAAAGATAATTTGATTGTTTTTCGGGTGCATGGCTAAATCGGAAACACGGCCACTCATTAGGGCAGGACCAATTTGTCTTGCTTCTAAATCTCCGAAAAGTTCTTTTCCTTTTAAGGTTATTTCTTGTGCGTATGAAGTAAATACACCTAACGAAATTATAGAGAATAATAATGATTTCTTCATGTTATTCTGCTTTCATTTCAAATAATTTTGCATCTACAGTTGGATTTATTGCAATACTTTTTACTGTCATTGCTTGCCCACCTTGATTCATTGTGAAAGGGAAAAAGATGCCATCAACTTCTTGATAATCTCCCATTGTGCTAGTAGACATTTGCCCTTTAGCTGGACCTTCTTTTACTTCAGATTCCGTCATAATTGGCACATAATTTTCAGTATCAAAATAATAGAAAACTACATTTTCTTCTTTTTTCCCAGCTACAGTTATTGGTGTTTTAGTCAATTTGATTTTAAAACATTCTGTTCCTTCTTTTGTTTCTTTACCAAGTAATTCAACTTTATATCCTTTGTCTTTATAGTTGTAGAATGGATCTGGAAAATCGTTAATTTGTATTAACATATTTTCAGTTGTTTCTGAATCTAATTTTTCTGCTTTCATCGTCATGAAATTAGTACTCCATCCTGTTTTTCCGTCAAATGCTAATTGTGTAATTTCTTTTCCTTGAAAATTAATTTTTACATACATTTTTCCCGTTTTATCATTGAAAATTTCAACAGGAATTTCCATACCATTATAGTTAGAAACCAAGTTCATTTTAAAGCCATTGATTTTTGATAATTTTTCTTTACCACCAATGTTTTCAAAATATTTGTTAATAATTTCATCAGCAGTTTGAGCTGAAGCCGTAAAACTTGAAAATAAAATTACAGTTAATACGAATAGATTTTTTAGTGTTTTCATTTGTTTGTTTTTTAAAGGTTTATATATAAGTTGTTAATGTGACTATAAAGTTACAGAATTTGGAAAATTTATTATAATTATCGTACTTTGTTTTATATAAACGCCAAAATAAATTTTATGTATACGCCAATTAATCAGTGGGCCGAAGATGATCGTCCACGAGAAAAACTACAACTTAAAGGTAAATCTACCTTATCCGATTCTGAATTATTAGCGATATTAATTGGCTCCGGCTCCAGGAATGAAAGTGCGGTACAATTGTGTCAGCGTATTTTAGCTTCCTCGAATAATAATTTGAATCAACTTAGTAAATTATCTATTAGTCAATTAACTGAATTTAAAGGAATAGGTGAAGCAAAAGCCATTACAATTGTTGCCGCTTTAGAATTAGGTCGAAGAAGAAGAATAGAAGATGCCACGGAATTACCACATATAACTTCAAGTAAAAAAACATTCGAAATCATGCAGCCTATTATTGGCGAATTACCACATGAAGAATTTTGGGTGTTGTATTTAAATAATTCGAATAAAGTCATTCATAAATCGCAAATCAGTAAAGGCGGAATCACAGGAACCGTTGTTGATAATAGAATGGTTTTTAAAACCGCTTTTGAACATTATGCGACTGCCATAATTTTATGTCACAATCATCCTTCAGGAAAATTACAAGCGAGTGAATCGGATTTATTTCTAACTAAAAGAATAAAACAAGCCGGACAAACTTTAGATGTTGTTGTACAAGATCATGTAATTATTACGGAATTTGGTTATTTGAGTTTTAGAGATGCTGGGATTTTTTAAAACACATAGGCACATAGGTTTAAATAGTTGTTGGATTTTTAAAGTTAACATAGGAAATGAAAATAGATAAAAAACATATAGATAAGTTAAGTTTTGATATTATTGGAGCTGCCATTGAAGTGCATAAATTTATAGGCAAAGGTTTATTAGAATCTGTTTATCATGAATGTATGAAAGAAGAATTAAGGTTTAGAAAACTGAATTTTGAGACAGAGAAAAATATTCCAATTATTTATAGAGAAAAAAAGTTGAGTTCAAATTTTAGATGCGATTTATTAGTTGAAAACTGTATTGTTGTAGAATTGAAATCAGTAGTTGGAGCTCAACCAATTTTTGAATCTCAAGTTATGACATATATGAATTTGTTAAAAGTACCAAAAGGAATTCTAATCAATTTTAATTCAAATAATATATTTAAAGATGGTCAAAAAACTTTTGTTAATGAAATATATAGAAACTTAAAATAGGCTTGAATTATATATAAAAACCTTTTCCTATGTTTAAATTTGTGTAGCGAATTCTATCTTTTCTTATTCATGATACAAATAAAAAGAAACTATGTGTCTATGTGTTTTAATTAGAAAAATAGTTAATGTACTTTTGCCAAATAAATTTACAGTTAATACAATGGACGAATTATATCAGTTTACCAATCAAGATTTAGAATTGGTTTCACAAATAAAAACGCATCAAAACATCACTTCAATATTTTATCATTTTTGGATCAATTTAGTGAATCCAGAAGAAAAATTTGTTTTTGTAGATACCATTGAAATCGTTTTTGATAAAACCACCACGTTTTTTTTTAAAATCAATGAAGAAGACAATGGTTATTTTATTTTAACAAACTACAATTTTGAAGACGAACAAAAAGCATTGGCTGCCAAATTCCAAGATGTTCTTTCTTTGAAAAGGATTGATGTTAGTCAAGCTACGATTTGGAAAGAGAAAATTAAAACACCTTTATTGTCAGTAAACACAGTAGTAGATTACGAAAATAGAAACGAAAATTTCATTCATTTTGATTTTATTGATGGTTCGTTAGCCATTTATCATGATGAAGAAAAAGGATTGCAAGTGGAGGATTATGAATTCTAAATTCGTTCCATTTTAGAAAGCTAAAAATTTTGTTAATAGATTTTCAATCTTAGGCAATATTGTTATCTTGCAACATAATATAAAGAGAAATGATAAGTACAAAAAACATTACGTTTTCTTATAACAAAGATCAAACTTTCATTATGCCCGATTTATTCTGTCAGGCTGGAAGTACGATTTTAGTTACTGGTAATTCTGGAAAAGGAAAAACTACATATTTACATATTTTAGCCGGATTATTAAAGCCTAAATCTGGCGAAATTGTAATCGATAATAAAGAAATCACACATCTTAAAGGAACTAAAGCCGACAAGTTTAGAGGAAAAAATATAGGTGTGGTTTTTCAGAAATCACATTTTATTGCTTCACTTTCTGTTTTGGAAAATTTAGAAATGGCAAGTTGGTTGGCCACTGGAAAAAAACACAAAATTAGAGCCAAAGAATTATTAGAAAAATTAGATATTGCTGAACAAGCTCACAAATTGCCAAGTCAGTTAAGTGTAGGGCAACAACAACGAGTTTCTATTGCTCGTGCTTTAATGAATGAACCTAAAGTGTTATTGGCAGATGAACCAACTTCAAGTTTAGATGATAAAAATGCTGATAATGTTATTGAATTATTAGAAACTTTATCAAAAGAATACAAAACAGCTTTAATTATTGTCACGCACGATAATCGTATCAAACAAAAATTCACTAATCAAATTACAATGGTATGATCGGAAAGTTAGCATGGAAAAACATTTGGTTTAAACCTCTAAATACCATTTTAAGTATTTTGTTATTAACGGCTTCAGTGGCGATAATAACAGTCTTGATTTTAGTTGAAAAACAATTTGAAGAAAAGTACCAAAGCAATTTAGATGGTGTCGATTTGGTTTTAGGCGCACAAGGAAGTCCTTTGCAATTAGTATTATCTTCTGTATATCAAGTGGATGATCCAACGGGAAATATTAGTTACGATTCTGTAAAAGTTTGGATGAAACATCCTTACGTGAAAAAAGCGATTCCATTAGCGTATGGTGATAATTATGTAGGTTTTAAAATTGTTGGAACTACGCCAGATTACATAGAAAAATATCAAGCAACAATAGCTGATGGAAAAGTGTTTGAACATAATTTTGAGGTGGTTGTTGGAGCGGAAGTAGCCGAAAAATTGAATTTAAAAAGAGGCGATACTTTTAAAGGAACGCACGGAAGTGCAGCTGAAGGAGAAGTGCATGATCACGGAGAATATATTATTGTCGGAATTGCTTCAAAAACCGGAAAAGTAATTGATAATTTAATTTTGTCAAATATCCCAACAGTTTGGCAAATGCATCACGAAGAAGGACATGAAGAAGTTTCCGAAAATCCAGCTCATGGCGAAGAAGGTCACGTGCATCATGAAGAGGAAGTTGTTGCTGAAAATCCAGCACACGGAGAACCTGGACATGTTCATGATGAACACGAAGAAGTTTCAGAAAATCCAGCTCATGGCGAAGAAGGTCATGTGCATGATGAACATGAATCGGATATGACAATTGATGAGCCAAATATGGAAATCACATCGGTTTTAATTGAGTTTAAAAATAAAATGGGCGTGTTTATGTGGCCCAACTTAATTGCACAAAACACCAAAATGCAAGCAGCTTTGCCAACATATCAAATGAACAGATTGTTCGATATGTTTGGAGTAGGATTGAACGCATTGAAATATTTAGCTTTCGGAATTATGTTAATTTCTGGAATTTCAATTTTCATAGCGTTGTTCAATACCTTAAAAGAAAGAAAAGCAGAATTTGCCTTAATGCGTGTCAATGGAGCTAAAAGACGTCAGTTGCTTTTAGTCGTTTTATACGAAAGTATTTTACTTTGTGTGGTTGGTTATTTATTTGGCACAATTTTGGGTAGAGTAGGAATAGTTTTGTTGTCTAAAGCATCAGAATCAGATTTTAAATTAGGATTCAATCCCATGGAAATCATTTGGGAAAAAGAAGGGCTTTTATTCGGTTTAACTTTGTTAGTCGGATTAATTGCGGCACTAATTCCTGCCATAAAAGCATATACATTAAACATATCAAAAACTTTAGCAAATGCGTAATTCAGTAAAAATAATGTTAGCCTTATTCTTAGGCGTTTTCTTATTCAGTTTTCAAAATCAAAGTGAAGTAGCAACTACTATTTCTTCAAAAAGAGTAGTTGTTGCAGCTGATACTTTAACTTGGAAAATGTTAGGTGAAATTAAATATATGAAGAAAAAACACGTGTCTTATGGCGAAGTGGATTTTCCAATTATTAATACGAAATTGAAAAAATTAGCCAAGAAAACTATCGTAATGAGTGGTTTTATTGTGCCAATTGATAATAAAAATTATGCATTAAGTAAAAACGTATTCGCTTCTTGTTTTTTCTGTGGAAAATCAGGACCAGAAACCATTATGGGAATTAAGTTTAAAGGAGCTACTCCAAAACTTAAAACAGATACTTATCTTACTATAAAAGGAACTTTCCGTCCAAATGAAAACGATGTGGAAGATTGGATTTACAATTGTGATAATGCAGAAATTGTAAAAGGAAAATAAGTTTTGAACGAAATTAAACACATATTTTTCGATTTAGATCACACGCTTTGGGATTTTGAGAAAAACTCTGCTTTAGCGTTTGAAAAAATATTTCAAGAACTGAAGTTTACGATCGATACGCAACAATTCATGGATATTTATAATCCGATTAATGTTTCGTATTGGAAGTTGTATGAAAGAAACGAAATTGATCAAGAAACACTTCGAATTCATCGAGTGAAAGATGCATTTGAAGCTATTGGATTTCCTATTTCATTAGATGAAATCAATACAATTTCAGAATTATTTATTGCCTATTTGACATCGAATAATCATTTAATTGATGGCACAATTGATTTGTTAGATTATTTAAAAGATAAATATACTTTACATATTATTACTAATGGATTTTCAATGGTTCAAGAAGTAAAATTGCAAAAAAGTAATTTAGCCAACTATTTTGTCACCATTACGAATTCGGAAGTAGCAGGTCATAAAAAACCACACCAAAATATTTTTCAATACGCTTTAAATCTGGCAAATGCTTCCAAAAATCAAAGTATTATGATTGGTGATAGTATTGAAGCAGATGTTTTTGGAGCTATAAATTTCGGAATGAAAGCCGTTTATTTTAATCCAGCAAATGAAACTGTTGCTCACCAAGAAATCATTCAAATTCAAAAATTAACACAATTAAAAAACATATTGTAATGAAACAATTTTTAGTAGTATTCATAGCGCTATTTTCAATCGCAACTATTGCTCAAGAAAAACAAGCAATCATTATTTCAAGTAAGTTTGATTTTCAAGTGGAAAAGAATTCGTACAATATAAATAACATGTTAAAAGCGATTTTGACTTCAAATAACTTTCAAGTTTATTTTGATGATGAAACTTTGCCAGTTGAAATTGCTCAAAACAAATGCAATGCATTAACAGGAGTGTTATTAGATAAAAGTAATTTGTTTATAACGAAAGTGAAACTTCAAATAAAAGACTGTCAGAATAATTTGTTATTTGAAACCGCTGAAGTTAAAAGTAGAGAAAAAGATATTCAACTAGGTTTTATAGAAGCTATTAAGTTGTTAAGTCCAGAATTAAAGAAATACAAACCTGTTGTGCTTCAAAAGAAAGAAGTTGTAGTTCCATCTTCAGAAATTAATACTTCTACGAATTCAAAATACCAATTTATTGAAATCGCCAATGGATACGCTATTGTGGATGCTACTCCAAAAGTGATTTTACAAATTTACAAAACCTCAAATCCAACTATTTTTATTGCAGATAAGTTTGGTATAAAAGGTATTTTTACAAAATCAGGCAACAAAGGAATTTTCGAATACTATTTGAATGATAAATTAGTGGTTGAAGAGTTTTTGTTTTAACTAATACCCATATTTATTTTTCCATCTGTTTTTTAAAAACTGACGGATTTCTCTTTCTCTAGCATTTTCGCCTGGTTCAAAAAAGGTGGTTTCTGAAATATAAGTTGGTAAGAATTCTTGTTCCGCAAAATTATTCGCATAATCGTGAGAGTATTTGTATTCTTCTCCATAACCTAATTCTTTCATCAATTTAGTTGGCGCATTTCGTAAATGAATGGGAACAGGTAAATCTCCTGTTTGTTTCACTACTTGTTGTGCTTTACCAATCGCCATATAACTAGCGTTACTTTTTGCTGAAGTGGCTAAGTAAATCGCGCATTGACTCAAAATGATTCGGCTTTCTGGATAACCAATAGTGCTCACCGCTTGAAAAGCATTATTTGCCATTATAAATGCAGTCGGATTAGCATTTCCAATATCTTCACTAGATAAAATTAGCATTCTTCGTGCAATGAATTTTACATCTTCGCCACCTTCAATCATTCTAGCTAACCAATATACAGCGCCATTCGGATCACTACCACGAATCGATTTTATAAATGCCGAAACAATATCATAATGTTGTTCTCCTGTTTTGTCATACAGTACGGTATTTTTCTGAACCAATTGCATGACTTTTTCATTAGTGATTTCAATGGTATCACTTTCAGTCGCATTGACCACTAATTCGAAAACGTTTAATAATTTTCTTCCGTCTCCACCAGAAAGTCTTAGTAAAGCTTCGGTTTCTTTTAAATCTATTTTTTTGCTTTTTAGATAATCGTCAGAAACTATTGCGCGATGTAAAATATTTTCTAAATCTTCTTTCGTAAACGCATTTAAAACATACACCTGACATCTTGACAAAAGTGCAGGAATGACTTCAAAACTCGGATTTTCAGTCGTGGCTCCAATTAGTGTTACCCAACCTTTTTCTACAGCGGCTAAAAGCGAATCTTGTTGTGATTTACTAAACCTGTGAATCTCATCAATAAATAAAATCGGATTTTTAGCAGTGAATAATCCACCACTTTGTTTGGCTTTTTCAATGACTTCTCTTATGTCTTTCACTCCGGAATTAATCGCGCTCAACTCGTAAAACGGACGTTTACTTTCTTGAGCCATAATTTGAGCCAAGGTAGTTTTCCCCGTTCCAGGTGGACCCCATAAAATTAAACTAGGAATAATTCCTTTTGCAATTTGTTGTGTTAACGAGCCGTTTTCGCCAACCAAATGCGATTGACTTATGTATTCCGATAATGTTTTCGGGCGAATTCTTTCTGCTAAAGGTGTTGTCATAAAGCAAATTTAAACAATGATATCTTTTGAAACAATCTTTTTTGATTTTAAAATGGTATGCCAAAATTTCATACCTTTTACTTTGGCTTCATTTTTGACTTTTATGCTGTATGATAAAATCTTCCATAGATAAAAATTTTTATTTTTCGCCTTCGGTACTTCTTTTTCCTTTGCTTTTTGTAATGTCAATGTGGGTTTCTTATTATGCAGGTTTACATTATTTTCCAGAAATGCATGAGTTCGGAATCTTACCTAAAACAGTTAAAGGTTTACGTGGCGTTCCGTTACACGTTTTTATTCATGGAGATTTTAAACATTTGCTCAATAACTCCATTCCAATTTTCTTCTTGGTAATGGCGTTGAAATATTTTTACCGTCAACAGTTTTGGAAAGTCTTGTTTTTAGGAATTTTATTTTCCGGAATAGGAACGTGGCTAATTGGAAGAAATTCCTATCATATTGGCGCAAGTAGTTTGGTGTATTGTTTGGTGAGTTTTATTTTCTTTAAAGGAATTTTATCCAAATATTACCGATTAGTAGCTTTGTCTTTAACGATTGTGTTATTATACGGTGGGATTATTTGGTATATGTTCCCTAATGCAGAAATCTTAAAGGGAAACGTTTCATGGGAAGGCCATTTCGCTGGATTTGTAACAGGATTAACAATGGGAATTTTTATAAAAACACCACAATTTGAAAA
>JAULXA010000326.1:0-3097 GCA_032118875.1 Flavobacterium sp. | reverse complement strand
ATTTCATTCAGTTCAAAGCGTCTTTATTGATGCAAGATGCCAAGAATGATCCGATTAAAAAAGCGGATTTAATTCGAGACATGGTCATCAGTATTTCAAAAATTCCAGACCGAATTAAAAGAGAAGTATATATCAAGGAATGTTCTAGAATCATGGATATTTCCGAAGATGTGCTTTTTAATACGTTAGCGCAATTAGTCAAAAAGGATTTATCTGAAGCTAATAAACAATACAAAGAGGAACAAAAAGCTTTTGAAGTTGTTAAGAATGATATTTCGCAGCCTACAGCTAAAGTTGATATTCAGTACGAATTAGAACATAAAATCATCCAAATTTTATTGTTGTACGGAGATAAAGAAGACACCTTTGAAGATACTATTTTAGCTCAAAATGAAGATGGTGAAATGGTTGAAGTTAAGGAGCAAAATAAATATAAAGTATACCAACGTATTTATCTGAGTTTGCAAGAAGATGAGGTAGAATTGGCTAATCCAGTTTTCAAAGCAATTTATAACCATTTGATTGCTTACTATAATGAAAATGAAGCTTTTGAATTGGATAAATATTTGATGCATCTTCCAGAAGAATTAGCGCAAGAAGTTACCACGGTTCTTATGAATGAAGAGCGCGAAGTGTTACATAACTGGGAAGTACAACAAATTTACGTAAAACAGAAAGAAGCCACTATAAGCCAATACGTAACCGAAACGATTATCACATTGCGCTGGTATTTGGTCAATAATATTATCGACGATTTGAAAAATAATGTTTCAAACGAAGAGCAATCTGATAATTCAGAAACATTAGAAATGGTAATGGCTTACTTGGGGCTTACGCATATTTTTTCTAAAAGCTTAGGTAGAGTTTTATCCAGATACAACTAAATTACGTCTAAATCTTTCGCTTTTTTCAATAAATCCACAAGGTTGGTTACATTTAATTTGGCTAACAAACGCAACTTATATGTGCTGATTGTTTTTTCATCCAAACCTAAAATTTGAGCTACTTCTTTGTTTTTCTTACCATCGTTTAGGTAACGAAGTACTTCAATTTCTCTAGTAGATAATTTTTTGAACAAGCGTTCCGATTTTTTTCCTTTACTCAGCATTTCTATGCTTTTCTTAACGGTTTCACTGAAAACAACTTTTCCTTCCGATACTTTTGTAATTGTAGCTTCTAGTTCTTTTAAATCACTTCGTTTAGAAACATAGGCCGAAACACCAGCTTTAATAGCTGTTGGTGCGTACATTTGTTCGGAAACGTTAGTAAAAAGTACAATTTTAGTTTCGGGAAAATCTTTCAATAAACTTTTAATATCTCTTATGCTAGATAAGCCTTCTAATTCAACATCAAGAAGAAGCATGTCACAGCGTTTATTATTTAAAACATTAAGTAATGATTCTAAATTTTTAGCTGATGCTACAATTTCCATTCTGGTGTTACCTTGAAAATACGATTGTAATCCTTGGGATACAACGGGTAAACTATCTGCGATACATATTTTAATCATAACTAAAAAATTACATTATTCATAATATACTCTCAAAGTTACTAAAAAAAAATGTAATTACTTGTTAATTATAGATATAAAAATTAAAAATTTTTAGGAATTTTACAAATAGGTATAGGATTCATTTTATGCTGATTGATGGTGTTTAATCTTTTGTATATTGAAAAAACATGTGCTTCTCTTCCTGAAAAATCTTCAACCGTTTTACCATTTTCCATTTGAGTCATGGCCCATTCTAATTCATCATAATTCGCTCCAATCTGATCTTCATCGCTTCTATCATCACCAAACAAACCATCTGTTGGTTTTGCTTTCAAGATGCTTTCAGGTACTTCTAAATGTTCAGCTAATAATCGTACCTCGCTTTTTACTAAATCAGCAATCGGACTAATATCAACGCCACCGTCGCCATATTTTGTAAAAAATCCTACGCCAAAATCCTCAACTTTATTTCCAGTTCCAGCTACTAATAATCCATGAATTCCAGCAAAATAATATAAAGTTGTCATGCGTAAACGCGCACGCGTATTAGCTAATGATAAATACAAAACGGCTTCATTTTCTGATGAAGGAACTTGATTTTTAAATGTTTCAAAAATGGGAGTCAAATCGGCTCTTTCATTAAAAACATTTGGGAAACGTTTTTTTAATTGGTCAATATGTTCGTTAGCTCTATTCACATGACTTTCCGCTTGATGTATTGGCATTTCCACACATAATGTAGGTAAACCTGTTTGAGCACAAAGCGTTGAGGTTAATGCGCTATCAATTCCGCCCGAGATTCCCACAACAAAACCCTTAACTTTTGCGTTAGTAGCATAATCGAGTAACCATTTTACAATATGTTGGTTGATTTTTTCGGCTTGGAACGTGGTAGAATTTGTCATTTTTTTATGAAAATTTATTAGTCGATAACTGTATATTTGCAAACCAAATTAGTTTTGATAAAAATATAAAAAATACGCTATATGAAGCAATTATTATTTGTCCTTGTTGCGATTACTTTATTTTCATGTAAAGATGATAGTAAGGTGGAAGAAGCGGTAGCTAAAATTCCAATTGAATTTAAAGTTGAACGTTTTGATCAAATCTTTTATCAATCAAAACCAGAGGATTTAAATAAGATTAAAGCGCAATATCCTTTCTTTTTTCCAGCGGGAAACCCAGATTCTATTTGGGTAAACAAACTACAGAATCCGCTATTGAAAGAATTGTACAAAGAAGTGCAAATGAAATATCCAACTTTAGGTCCGGTTGAAGCGGATATGGAAAAAATGTTTGCTTACGTACAATATTATTTCCCAAAATATAAAACACCTCGTGTTATTACTTTAATTAGTGAAGTGGATACTGAAGCCAAAGCGTTTTATGTAGATACTTTAGCTTTAGTTTCTCTGGATTGTTATTTAGGAAAAGACCATCGTTTTTATGTTGATTTTCCAGAATATAAGAAAGCAGAATTAGAAGAAAATCAAATCTTGCCTAATTTAGTTTCGACTTTTTGTTATGGAAAAATTGCACCTCCAATGGATAGAACATTGCTTTCTGCAATGATTTATTATGGTAAAGAATTGTATGTAAAAGACA
>JAULXA010000325.1:0-17621 GCA_032118875.1 Flavobacterium sp. | reverse complement strand
TGATGCGATTGAAATTGAAGAAAATGCGTTTGAAGAATGTGTAGATAATTTTGAAAACTCACCTTGGGGCGATAGGTTATTTTGTTATCACGCTGGTTTAGATGAATTTGTGGAAGAATTACAAGAAATTGACGAAGACACAAACGAATTTGAAATGGTAGAACAGTATGACATTATTGTTTCCAATCCACCCTTTTATTCGGAAGATTATAAAACACCAGATGAAGCACGCGATTTAGCTCGTTTTGCAGATGCCCTTCCTTTTGATGAACTAGTAGAAGCCGCTTATTTGCTATTGTCTGAAAACGGAATATTTTCGGTGATTATTCCTTATTCCGCGGAAGAAAATTTTATCGCTTTAGCGAAACAATCTTTATTATTTCCTTTAAAAATTACCCATGTAAAAGGCACTCCAACTTCTGAAATTAAAAGAAGTTTATTGGCATTTACTCGAATTGAACAAACGCCAGTTATGGATGAATTAGTCATTGAAACCGCACGTCATCAATACACTCCAGAATATATAGAGTTAACTAAAGAGTTTTATTTGAAGATGTAGTTTTAATTTATTCTACATTTATGAAATCTTCAAATAACGAATCATTTTTTAACGTTGAAAATTGAATAAAATAGTTCCCTTTTGGTAATTCAATGATGGTGTTTTCTATATCATAAATGAAAATAGAAATTGGAATAGCATTAAATTTTAGTTTGTTATATTCGTTTTCTTTGTAAATTCTAACTAATGTATTTTCCTTTTTATTAATTCTAAGTTTTTTGAATTTTAGATTTAGTTTTCCAAATTCTTCGTCTTTATATAAATCTATTAGAGATGGTTTTATGTTATTTACTATATAAAAATCAACATTTGTAGACAATCCATTAAATGTATTAAAATCAGTTGATGGGAATATCTCAAATTCGGTAGGTATATCAGAACTTATTTTTATTTGGTTTAGAGTTAAAGGATCAATTTTGGTTAATTCTTTGAAATATTCAGCCATTCTTTTTTTTGAGGGATTTATTTCCAAAATATGATCGATACCAGCATAGACGAATATTTTTGCAGTTGAATCTTTATCTATAATTTTTTTTAAATTATAAGCTTGGACTAGCTCTCTATCTTCATTTGTACTCAAATCATCATATTGAATAATCTCAAAATTTAAACTTTTAGCTATTCTAATAAGATGAGCAAAATAAGGCTCTTTCGTGTAATAACCAGTATCTTTTGAAGGATATTTTCTGATATTAAGTATAGAATCTTTACCTTTTTCAATTGCCTCAACAGCAAAATATTTGAACCCATTTTCTTTCAAATTATTCATTAGTTTAGTTGCAAGAATTCGATTTTTTGGACTCCAATGGATTTCGTTCAGCATTACAACTTGCTTATTTTTTATAATTGAATCAAATTCTTGTAATGCGTTGCTATGTTTTTTATTTTTAAGTAAACTATCTACTCTTTTATTATATATACTTTTTAGTTTTTGTTCTTTTTTTAAAAATAAACTATCATATTCTTTATTGTTGGAAATAAACGAATTAATTGTTGCTAAAAACTGGAATTTATTAAATTTTTGCTGTTCATTTTGTTGTAAAGGTGCATTGTTTATTTTTTCACGTGCTACAAGATAATTATCAATTTCACGAACGCCATTAAAGACATCAAAATATGTTGTTTTGTTTAATTCTGAGTTTTCAAATGTAATTGATTCTGATAATGTCTGCGCATCAATTAGTAAGGTTGAATTTGCATTAGAAATATTTGTTTCAAATGATTTTAAAAGGATATAAACCGAGCTTTTTTTGTCACTTTTTTTATACAAAACATAATTTTTCTCAATATCATTAACAATTAAGCCATCTGGAATATTTGAGTTGTCATTTTTGATAAAAAAGATTAGACTTTCGTAGTAAATACCGGATGTTGCTTTGGAATAATCAACAATTGTCATTTTGTTATTTAAGAATTCAATTTCTTTAACAATACTCTTCACTTTTTTTATCGCTCTCTTATTAATTTCGATATGTTGCATATCTCCAAATAAAGTAGCGCTAATGCCTAATTCTCTGTTAAATAACTTATTATCATAACAAAAGTTATTTTTCACAAAGTTATTTTTAATATTTGAACACGAAATTAGTAGTGAAACTATTAAGAAAGATAATATATATTTTGCCATAATTTACTCCACTTGATACATACTTCTAAACTGGTAAAAAACTCTTTCCAAAAGACGTAAATCTTCTGTGATAATATCTGCAGAGCCACGCATTTCTTGCTGAAATTGAATTTTCTTTTTATATGATGTTTCCAATCCATTTGGTAAAGCAATATCTATAAGTAAATTCCCATCTTTATCCGGAGTTAACGATATTCTTTTTACGTTACCTTTTAAAATCCCGAATTCTTTATCAGGAAAATTCGCTAAACGAATATTGACACGTTGGTTTTCTTTAATCTTTCCAGAATTTAATGCCGCAGCTTTTAATTTTCCTACAAAACCATTTTGTTTGGTTGGAATAATCGCAAACATATTTTCCCCAGCTGTAATGTTTTGGTTGACCGACCAAATTTGTAAAAACGAAACAATTCCTTGTTCGGAAGCACGGAAAACATAACTTAACTCCCAATCTTTAATGGCTTTTTTAAGTTGGTAAAAGGCTTGTAACACATTCGTTTCTAAATTGGTATTTTCCTTGTTTTCGTTAATTTGTGTGGTTTGGTTGTTTCTTTTTAAATCGTTTATCGTTGATTTTGTTTGAGAAATAGAACTCAATAAATTTTTAAAATTTTTCTCCGCTTGCAAATAAATTAAACGTTGTTTTTCTATTTCTTGAGCCGAAATTACGCCTTTTTTAAATAAAGTTTCTTGTCGGTTGACATCGTTTTTTTGAAGTTGTAATTCTTTTTCAGTAATTGTTTTCTGAGCTAGTAACAACTGCAATCTATCGGCTAATTGTGTTTTTTCATAACCTTGTGCATTGGTTTCTACATCAAAAGGTTGTAGCTTTTTATTTAAATGATCTGCAATATATTCTTTTTTAAAAACAGCAAAACTCGCTTCCACTTCTCCTAATTGCGCGTTTTTAAATTTTCCGAAAGGGAATTCGCTTTTATCTAAATCGATGTTTTCAATAGTCGATTTCAACAAAAACACATCTTTATAGTTTGCCGAGTTTTCAATCACTGCTAAAGGTGTTTCGGCTTTCACGTTAGCTTTATCTTCAATTAAAATCGCTTGAATTTTCCCATTCACTTTGGCGACTAATTTTTCTGGTGGTGTGTTGGTTGTGATGATAATTTCGCTCGTCACCACATCTGGATATCTGATAAACCAAGAAGTGAATAACAACAATAAAATAATTCCAAAAATTAAAAAAGTACCCCAACGGATCATCCAATTCGGAACTTTGGTAAGTATATCTTGAACTTCTTCGCTGCGTAGCTCGAAGTCGGTGTTTTTGTTTTCTGACATGTTCGTTTTTTTAGTTTCCAAGTTGCAACTGATTTCTCACTAAATTATAGTAATTTCCTTTTTTTGCAACTAACGATTCGTGGTTTCCAATTTCAATTATTTTTCCTTTTTCAAGCACTACAATTTGATCGGCATTCATCACCGTACTTAATCGGTGTGCAATAACTACAACGGTTTTGTCTTTGAAAAAGATATCTAGTTTTTCCAAAATTTCCTTTTCGTTATTCGCGTCAAGCGCCGAGGTAGCTTCATCGAAAAACAACATTTCTGGGTTTTTATACACGGCTCTTGCAATTAATAAGCGTTGTTTTTGTCCGGTACTCATTCCAACACCTTCGGAACCAATTTTGGTGTTATATCCTAAAGGTAAACCTGAAATATATTCCTTAATATTAGCCACATCTGCAGCATAAACCAAACGTTCTTTGTCAATGATATCTACACCAATGGCAATGTTGTTGGCAATCGTATCATTAAAAATAAAACCTTCTTGCATTACGGCCCCGATGTTGTTTCGCCAAGCTTTTTGAGAAATGTTTTTTAGTTGTGCATTTCCAATTGAAATCTCTCCATTTTGTGGTTCGTAAAACTTTAAAAGTAATTTCATTAAAGTCGTTTTTCCGCTTCCACTGGTTCCTACAATTGCTGTAATTTTATTGGCAGGAATCGTAAGATTTAAATTATCTAAAACAGAAACATCGGATCCTAAATATCGGAAGGATACCTCTTTTACGGTAATGTCTTTATCATTCGGAATGTCATTGGTTTGATGCGCTTCTTGCTGAATTTCATCTTCTTTTTCATGAATTTCCGATAAACGTGCTAAGGATATTTTGGCATCTTGCAATTCTCTTACAAAACCGATTAATTGAGAAATCGGACCATTTAAACTTCCCACAATAGAACTAATGGCCAACATCATTCCTAACGTAATTGTGCCATCAATAACTAGCTTCGCAGATAAAACAAGGATAAAAATATTCTTTAATTCATTGATGATTTGAGAACCAGAGGATTGGGTTTGTTCTAAGATTAAACCTTTGGTAGAAACTCTGAACAATCGAGCTTGCACGTATTCCCAACCCCAACGTTTTTGTTTTTCGGCATTGTGTAATTTGATTTCTTGCATGCCGTTAATCAGTTCAATGACTTTACTTTGTTCTTGAGAAACTTCTGAGAAACGTTTGTAATCTAATTCTTCTCTTCGTTTTAAAAACAGAGTAATCCATCCAAAATATAGAATACTTCCAGCAAAGAATACAAAGAATATCATTAAATTATAGTAAGCCAAAACGCCGCCCATCACAATCATGTTAAAAACAGAAAAAATCACATTTAAGGAAGACGTTGTAAGTATTTTTTCGATACGATGGTGGTCGTTGATACGTTGCATGATATCTCCAGTCATACGAACATCGAAAAAGGATATAGGTAAATTCATTAATTTGATAAAGAAATCGGAAATTAATGAAATGTTGATTCTAGTAGAAAGGTGAAGCATAATCCAGCCTCGTATTAATTCTAAACCCATTCTTCCTGCAAAAAGGAAAAGTTGTGCGAATAAAATCATGTACACAAAGCCCATGTCTTGGTTTTGAATACCAACATCGACAATACTTTGTGTTAAAAAAGGGAAAATTAATTGTAAAATACTTCCCGCAAGAAGATTGACAACTAATTGTATTAAAAACGTTTTATATTTTAGAACATAACGAGATAATAAGCCAAAACCTAGGGCTTTTTTCTTGCCTTCTTTATCTGTTGTGTCATTTTCTAAATCGTAAAAGGTAGGTGTAGGTTCTAATAATAAAGCCACACCTTCTTGGGTAAAATTATCTGCATTGTTACCAATCCAGAATTTGATAAAATCGATTTGATTGTATTCTATTAATCCGAAACCCGGATCTGATACTAAATAGTTTCCTTTTTTGACGTCATAAAGCACCACGTAATGTTCTTTATTCCAATGTAAAATGCAAGGCAAAGGCGCTTCGTTTAAACGCTCTAAGTTTAGTTTTACACCTAAAGTACGAAAACCAATTTTTTCAGCGGCATCAGATAAAAAAAGTAAATTACTTCCTTCACGAGTGGTTTCACTAAACTCTCTTAATTGTTGGATGTTGATGGTTTTGCCATAATGTTTTCCTACTATTTTTAAACAGGTTGGTCCACAATCTTTAGCATCGGCTTGTATGTAATTAGGAAATTTTTTCAATTGTTTGAATTTTGGGTCAAAAATAGTAAAAAAAACTGCCTAAAATTTTAGGCAGTTTAATAATAGTATAAACTTTTTTTATTCAAATGAAATGCATAATCTTCCTGGAGGGAGATTTGAAATCGATGAACAATATCCGCCTAATGGTGGGTTTTCTAAATCTCCGAAACTATAAGTTGGAGCTGTGCAACACATATTTGAACCACAGTTTGTACCTGCACTACAAGCTATTTTTCCACCAATAATTGTTTTTTGTTCGTTTTTGCTCAATTGTTGAGCTCCGTCTAAGTTTAAAATGTTTTTTAACATGATTTTAGTTTTTATTAGTGATTTAAAATGTAGTAGCATCAGGTTTACACTGAGGCCCATATAAAGTCGTATCAACACAATGAGTTCCTTCTGGGCATATTACATTATTATATTCACAAGTTCCTCTATACATTTTTAATCCACCATTAATTTCTTTTTGTTCGTTTTTGCTCAATTGTTGAGCACCGTCTAAGTTTAAAATGTTTTTTAACATGATAGTATAATTTATTTGATTGTTTTCTCTCAAACATTTAAAGTCAATTGAGAGTTTTGACGCTTCTCGGCCAAGAATTTTTTTTTAATATTTTATACAGCTCTTAAAGCTTCTTCCATTTCAATTTCTTGATGGAAATCATTCATGAAATATTTTAAGTCGTTGATTTCATAGTTTTCTGGGAATAGTTCTCCATTGATTATTTTTACAGGCGTATAATTGAATTCGTTTTTCAAACACCAATAATATTGATTTTGTACTTGTTGGTTCACAATCATATGCGGAGTTTCTACTGTCCATTTTGCTTTCCAATTCTCCAAATCTAATCGGTTGATGTGCCAATCGATAATAGCTTCTTGAGCTTTTTCAGGATTTTGTTCGTTCCATGCAAGTAAATTCTCAACAATTGATTTATACGGATTGTCGTTGTTTTCTTGATTGATATTAAAAAGAATATTCAAATGCATTTTTCCTGAAAACTTTTGATATAATTCATAAGCATCTTGAAAGGCTTTATGACAATGGCCGCAACTCGGACTTAAGATAAGCGTAAGTTGAGTGGCTGCGTTTTTATTTCCAAATGTGATACCTTTTAGTTTTTCAAAATCGTCGTACTCTTCAATGTCTACAGATAAAAATTGAAAAAGAGTAAAATTTCTTTTGAACTTATTTAATGCAGTATTTGCATTTTCTAAACTGTATTTAGATTCTAAAACAGGTTTTATAAACAACCAAATTGAGATTAAAAGAATACTTGCGAAAAGAAATACGGCAAGATTTATTTGAGAAAAGACATCAAAAGAAGTATTAGCCAAAACAAAAACCACACTTTGAAGTACAATTAAAAAACTAACAGCAAGACATAAAGTACACCATTTTTTTATTCCAAATTTTTGTAACCAAACCGAATAGACTAACATCGGGAAGCTGGCAAGGCTAATTAAACCAAAAAGTAAACTTGATGCTTTCGGTGCTATAAGAATGGATAAGAAACTAATACCAAAATATAATATTGGTAAATCTGTAAAATTGAAAAAGTTGTTTATTTTACTAGTTTTTGATTGTATTACCGAGTTACAAGAAGCGCTCGGATTCATATTACAAAACTTAGAAGCCATTTCATTTTTTACTCCAAATTTTTCCTGAAGAATAAAAACACTAATTAGTATTCCAACCAAGCTAATTGCCAAAGAACCTAAGGCATTAAAACTATAATTGTTATAATAGATTGACAATGAAATTAAGGCCATAAAAGGCAACATGTAAAACAACCCAACTGATGTTTTTTTGTTTGAAATGGAAGTGATTTTTGTATTCGGTTCAATGGCAAGTATGATTCCGTTCCAAAATTCTAAGAAATTGGAATAGTCTAGTTGTATCTTCTTTAAATCATCCTTTTCGATGTTAATTTTTTTATTCGATTTGTTCACCAATACTAATTCGTTTTTATAAATAGCTAAAAACTGTTTTGGAAGTTCTTCAATTTGCTCTTTCGGAATTTTTACAGCAATGTTTTCAATTGAAAGTAAATTAAGCGTGTCTGTAATGGCATACAAACTTGGGTAATTTGGATGAGACTGAAATAGATCTTCAAAATCGTCAACTACTTCACTAAATTGATTTTGATGTAAATACTTTTTTACTAAATTTTTCATCTTGTTTTTGTTTAAAGAAAACCCAAATGATTTTCTGAATGTTTGTCAAATATTAGATAGTTTATTGCAGAAAAAAAGTGTTTAGGTTTACAATTTGTAAATTATAGTATCATAATTTATAAATTGTGTAGTGGTTTTATTTTAATTAAGTAATTCAAAATCAGTTTAATAAAAATAATTATGACTTCATGAAATTCTTGAAAAGAAAAACCCGATAAATATTTTTAGAAAAATCCTAAATTTGAATATAAATTAAAAACTATACTTATGAAAACCAAAAAATTAAATTTATTAGCTTTTAAGCAAGAGGAGTTAAGTAGAGAAAATATCTCTTCAGTTAAGGCAGGCGCACCAATAGATGGTAAACCGCCAGGGCCAGGATCTGGAGGTGGTTCTGGAGGTGGTGGTTATTGCTATTATGACATTGAAACTCGTACTCTTATTTGTGAGCCAATAAATCCGAATGAGATAGTAGAATTATAAACTATTTTTAATATTATTCTTTTAATAAACCAACATATGAAAACCAAAAAATTAGATTTATTAGCTTTTAAGTAAGAGGAGTTAAGTAGAGAAAATATCTCTTCAGTTAAGGCAGGCGCACCAATAGATGGAAAGCCTCCAGGACCAGGGTCTGGAGGAGGTTCTGGTGGTGAGGTAATTTGTTATTATGATTTTGAAGGTGAACTGCTTTATTGTACAACACCGGATCCAGATTCTAATATTGGATTCTAATTAATCCCTTTGATAAACTGAACAGGTGTAACGCCTGTTCTTTTATTAAACGATTTTGTAAACGAAATGGCGTTTTTAAATCCAACACTTTCCGCAATTGCTTGGGTAGAATATTTTCTATAAGTTGGGTTGTTTATCATTTCATTAATAACATAATTAATTTTAAGTTCATTAGAATACTCACTAAATGACTTTTTAAAATTCTTATTTACTACATAAGACAAATAGGTAGTGTTTGTTTTCAGTTTTTTAGCCACTTCTTTTTGATTGAACTCAGCTTTCAAATAAAATTTCTTATCTTCTAATGCTTTTAGTTTAGTGATGATTTCAAGTTCTTTAGCTTCGTCAATACTTATAGCATTGCTTGGTTTATTGTTTTGGATGTCAATAAATTCTGCAGGAACGGTCTCATTAGTTTCTTTTTGTTTGTTTTCTTCTTCAATTTTAAAAGAAAACTCATTTATTAAATCATGTACTTTTTTCTTAACCCTGTTTTTTTCAATAATATTTTTCACAAGTAATAAAACTAAACCTATGAATAGTATAGCTGAGAAAATTACTGACCATTTTTTTATTAAAACCTCATTTTTAAACTTTTTTTGAATCCCTATCATTTCTTTTTCCAGATCTGATTTTTCAAGGTTAGAATTAATATCAGTGGTTTGATTACTCAAGGCATATTCGCTTTTTTCAAAATTATCTAAATAAATTTTAGAGTATTTTACAGCGTTTTGAGGGTCATTCTTAATTTCATATATTTTAGATAAATAATAATTCGTATTCACAAATATATCTGTGTTGAAATTATGTTTACTATTTATGGAATCAACTTTATTAAAATACACGACTGATTTGTCATATTTTTTTAACTGGAAATAGAAACGACCCACATTATAGCAGATGTTGTAATATGGTTTGTCTAACTTATTTGTTTTGGCATTAAATAAGACATTCATGTAGCTTTTCTCAGCCAATACGTTTCTTTTTTGAAGTTCATAAATTCCGCTAATCCCTAATTGGGCAAGTATTTTATTTTCAATTGAATTTTTAGAATAAATAATTGTCTTCTGAAAAAAGTAAGCGGCAGAATCCATTTTTTTAGTTTTATATGTTTCAAGCCAATAAGAATTTCCTAAATTCAAATAAATATTAGATTTGTTGTTCTCTAACTGTTCCGTTGTATATAGTTTTTCATATTTATTAACAAGTAAGTCTGATTCTCTCGATGTTTTTATAGAAAGTTTATAATTTTGAATGTCAAAATATATTAATGAAATATTATTATTGAATTTTATAATTTGAACAATATCATTAACTTGAACAGACAATTTTTTTCCTTTTAAATAGTATTCTAAAGCCGTATTAAGATTTCCTCTTTTCCATTCTGCTAAACCTTTATAGCTTAATAAATAGGCATGAAGCTTCGTTTTTTCTGTGGATGGTTTTAATTTGTTTAAATATTCAATTGCAATTTTATAATATTTTTTTGAAGAAATACTATCGTCTTTTCTTTGGTATAAATACGATTTAATACCATATGCAAATGATTTATGAAGGTTACTGTTTGAAGCTTGAATTTTATTTGCGCAAATAAAAGAGCTGTCAATATCAGAATTTATCAGTATTCTCGCTTTATCATGCAGTTTTTGGTATTCACTATCCGATAATGTTTTCTGGTTTTGAGAGAAAACAAGTGAAGAAACAAGTAGAAAAAAACAGTATAAATAATATTTCATAGGAAAATTTTGGACAAAAATACATTTTTATTAAAAACTAATTCGGTGCTCAACTATATTTTTAACTTTTGTTCTTTAATAAATCTAACAAATCAATTTACATTTGTTAAAAAATAATTACTTTTGCAATTCAAATTGATTTTTTAAAATAAACACACATATGAGACCAGATTTATTTCAATCGCCAGACTATTATTTGTTAGACGATTTATTATCAGAAGAACATAAATTAGTACGTGATGCCGCAAGAGCATGGGTAAAAAAAGAAGTTTCTCCAATTATTGAAGATTATGCGCAACGTGCTGAATTCCCAAAACAAATTGTAAAAGGTTTAGGTGAAATTGGTGGTTTTGGACCTTATATTCCTGTAGAATATGGTGGTGCAGGTTTAGACCAAATTTCTTACGGATTAATCATGCAAGAAATTGAAAGAGGTGATTCTGGTGTACGTTCAACGTCTTCAGTACAATCTTCATTGGTAATGTATCCAATTTGGAAATACGGAAATGAAGAACAACGCATGAAATATTTACCAAAATTAGCTACTGGTGAAATGATCGGTTGTTTCGGATTAACTGAGCCAAATTACGGTTCAGATCCAGGAAGTATGATTAGTAACTATAAAGATATGGGTGATCATTATCTTTTAAATGGTGCTAAAATGTGGATTTCAAATGCACCTTTCGCAGATATCGCTGTAGTTTGGGCTAAAAATGAAGAAGGAAGAATTCACGGTTTAATCGTGGAAAGAGGAATGGAAGGTTTCTCAACTCCAGAAACACATAACAAATGGTCATTACGTGCTTCGGCAACGGGTGAACTTATTTTTGATAACGTAAAAGTACCTAAAGAAAATTTATTACCAAATAAATCTGGATTAGGTGCGCCGCTTGGATGTTTAGATTCAGCGCGTTACGGAATTGCTTGGGGTGCTATTGGTGCTGCAATGGATTGTTATGATACTGCTTTAAGATATTCTAAAGAAAGAATCCAATTCGACAAACCAATTGGTGCAACACAATTACAACAAAAGAAATTGGCAGAAATGATTACTGAAATCACAAAAGCACAATTATTAACTTGGAGATTAGGTGTACTAAGAAATGAAGGAAGAGCCACAACTGCTCAAATTTCTATGGCGAAAAGAAACAACGTAGATATGGCTTTAACTATTGCACGTGATGCACGTCAAATGTTAGGCGGAATGGGAATTACTGGTGAATATTCTATCATGCGTCATATGATGAATTTAGAATCAGTTGTAACTTATGAAGGAACACACGATATTCACTTATTAATTACAGGAATGGACGTTACAGGTTTCCCTGCATTTAAATAATATCACAATAAATAAAAGTTATTGAAATGCTTCTCTTTTTAGGGGAGCATTTTTTATTTTTGCTAAACTTTATAACCCAAAATTACGTAAGTATAAAGAGATCAATTAATTTTAAGTACGATGAACACACAAGAAGTTAAAAACAGCATTGAAGACATCAAACAAGAGTTATTAAACCATTCGCTATATAAAAACGTAACGTCTATTGAAGAGTTACACGTTTTTTTAGAGTACCATATTTTTGCCGTTTGGGATTTTATGTCGTTGTTAAAAGGATTGCAAATTCATTTAACATCAGTATCTATTCCATGGAAACCAATTGGAAATCCAGAAATTAGATATTTGATTAATGAAATTGTAGTTGCTGAAGAAACCGATATTTCTTTTGATGGAAAAAGACAAAGTCATTTCGAAATGTATATTGATGCGATGAACGAATGTGGTGCCTCCACCAAACCTATTTTCGACTTTTTAGAAAATGTAGAAAAAACGAAGAATATTTTTGTTTCGATTAAAGCTTCAAAGTTGCCTGAAGAAGTAAAAGCGTTTTTGAATTATACGTTTACGATTGTAGAAGAAGGGGAACCGCATAAAATTGCTTCAGCTTTTACATTTGGTAGAGAAGATTTAATTCCGAATATGTTTACAGAGATATTAAGAAACTTCCAAGTGAATTTTCCAGATGTAAACTTATCAAAACTGATTTATTATTTCGAAAGACATATCGAATTAGATGCTGATGAACACGGACCAATGGCGATGAAAATGATTGATGAATTATGTGGAGATTGTCCGAAAAAATGGGCAGATGTGAAGCAAGTCGCACATGATTCTTTACAAATGAGAAACCAATTATGGAATTCAATTGATAATGTAATTACAAAGCAATTAGTATAAATAATAAAAAAGGCGACCAATTGGTCGCCTTTTTTATTGCTTTGAAGTATCTTTTTTCTGTGTCTTTTGAATAAGTTCTTCTAAACGAGCCAAAACTCTTTTGTGCATGTGTTTGTGCTTTCTCACATCACCAGCATAATATCTATTATTTTGATGATATGTAGCACTATCAATTTTGTATTTTTTATAAATAAAGTCTTTTGAATCTATGTTGTTGCTTTGTAAAACATCTGGAGAATTGGCTTTTGCGGCTTGTAAAACAGCTACATCAAACAAAATATTTTCCATCGTTTCCTCGTCTAATAAAACTTTTGGTTGTTTTACAGGATTCTTACTACAAGCAAAAATCGCCAAAAAAAGAGATAAATAAATGACTTTCTTCATAACTATTCTCTGTTAAAAGTTAAGCGTTGACCTGCAATAACATCTTTTACTTTACCATTGGCATAAACCAATTTTCCGTTGACAAAGGTATGTGAAATACGTGATTTAAAATTGATTCCTTCAAAAGGCGACCAACCACATTTTGATAAAATATTTTCTTTTTTCACATTCCAAGGCATATGTGGATTTACTATGACTAAGTCTGCAAAATAACCTTCTTTAATAAAACCACGATTCTCTATTTTGAATAGTTTAGCAGGATTATGGCACATTTTTTCTACAATTTTTTCTACAGAAATTTTCCCTTTAATGTAAGCTTCCATCATTACCACTAAAGCATGTTGTACTAATGGTCCGCCACTAGGACAACTAGTATATTTGTTTTGTTTTTCTTCGAAAGTATGCGGTGCATGGTCTGTTGCAATCACGTCAATTCTGTCGTCAAGTAAAGCTTTCCATAAGCCATCTTGGTCGGTTTGTGTTTTTACGGCCGGATTCCATTTGATTAAATTTCCTCTCGTGTCGTAATCTTTATCGGTAAACCATAAATGGTGTACGCAAACTTCTGCGGTAATTTTCTTGTCTTCTAAAGGAATTTTATTTGTAAATAATTCCGTTTCTTTTGCTGTTGAAACATGGAAAATATGCAAACGTGCTCCAGTTTTCTTAGCCAATTCAATTGCTTTTGATGAAGACAAATAACAGGCTTCTTCACTTCGAATTAAATGATGTTTGTTTACAGGAATATCATCACCATATTCTTCTGTATATTTCTCTAGATTGGCTTTTATTGTTGCTTCATCCTCACAATGAACAGCAATAAGCATTTTTGTAGAAGAAAATATTTTTTCTAACGATTCTGGATTGTCAACCAACATGTTTCCTGTAGAAGAACCTAAAAATAATTTTATTCCAGCTACATTTTTAGGATTGGTTTTTAAAATCTCTTCTAAATTGTCATTGGTTCCGCCCATCATAAACGAATAATTCGCATGTGATGTTTTAGCGGCAATTTGATATTTGTCTTCTAGTAATTCTTGAGTAACTGCGTTAGGAATCGTATTAGGCTGTTCGATAAATGAAGTAATTCCACCTGCAACAGCAGCTCTGCTTTCCGATGAAATATCGCCTTTGTGCGTTAAACCAGGCTCTCTAAAATGTACTTGATCGTCAATCACACCAGGCAATAAAAAACTTCCTTCTGCATCAATAATGACACAGTTTGATGTTTTTGGACTAATGCTTTCCGCAATCTGACTTATTATTTCATTTTCAATTAATACATCTCCTTCGAAGATGCTCCCTTCATTTACAATTCTTGCATTTTTAATTAAAAATGTGCTCATTTATAGTCTGTTAAATATTTTTCTAATTCGTAACATAATCACGCCAATAACGGCTTCGCGAATAATCGCACCACTCATTTTAGATTCACCTAAAGTTCTGTCAGTAAAGATAATTGGCACTTCTTCAATTTTAAATTTGTGCACAAATGCACGGTATTTCATTTCAATTTGAAAGGCGTAACCCACAAATTTGATTTTATCGATGTTTATTGTTTCTAAAACATTTCTTTTGTAGCAAATAAATCCAGCCGTAGCATCATGAATTTGCATACCGGTAATAAATTTCACATAAACCGAAGCAAAATATGACATTAAAACTCTGTTTAATGGCCAGTTTACCACATTCACACCTTTAGAATATCGAGAACCAATTGCTACATCTGCGCCATTTTGACAAGCTAAATATAATTTTTCTAAATCGTTTGGATTGTGTGAAAAATCGGCATCCATTTCATATATATAAGGATAATTATGAGATAAAGCCCATTTGAAACCATGCACATAAGCGGTTCCTAATCCAGATTTTTTTGTACGAACTTCTAAAAATAATTTTCCCGCATATTGTTGTTGTAATTCGGCTACTTTTTGTGAAGTTCCGTCGGGTGAATTATCATCCACAATTAATACGTGAAAAGTGGAAGGTAATTGAAAAACGGCGTGAACAATGCGTTCAATGTTTTCAATTTCGTTATAGGTAGGTATAATTACTATTCCTGCTGACATGTGATTTTATTTTCGTTGCAAAATTAAGATTTTTTTAGATTTAATGTCTTAATAATATTATAATTAATTCATAGTTATTTTTTTTGTTACTTTTGCGATATGAATACGATGCAATTATCCGAACGAATTTTAGTAAACAAAGATTGGGCCACAGTTTTATTTGTGTTAGCCATCGCTATCATTGCGATTAACAAATCTATCTTTTCTGTTCGATTTAATGAGTTTATTAAATTAGGTTATTCAGATAAATACAATAAAGTATATAAAGAAACCAATAACTTGTTGAACTGGTTTACTATTTCTATGTTTATCATTCAATTAATTTCCTTTTCCTTCTTTATTTTACTGCTTTTAAGTTTTTTTAATTACACTAAAACAGACAATTATATTACTTATATTCAAATTGTTACCTTTCTTTTTGTGTTTGTTTTGTCGAAATTTTTAATTGAAAAAATTGTAGGAACAGCGATTGATTCTGAAAGTGTAGTAGATCAATTTAACTTGATAAAAACCAATTATAGAGCTTTTTTAGGATTTATTTTGTTGCCGGTTAATATAGTTTTGTATTATAATGCGGTTCCAATTAAAGAAGTTTTCTATGTAATACTCGGTGTTTTCTTGCTTTACAACGTTTTTACGTATTATTTTTTAGTAAAAACTTATCAAAAGATGATACTTGGTAAATTGTTTTATTTTATTTTGTATCTTTGCACGCTTGAAATAGCACCGTATTATTTCATGTATTATTGGGTAACTAAAAATTAGGAATTTGTTAGATATGTCAAATTTGAAAGTAAAAACGATTTTGGTTTCTCAACCAGAACCGAAAGTGGAGAATTCTCCATATTATGATCTGCAAAATAAATTTAAGGTAAAAATTGATTTTAGACCTTTTATTCATGTGGAAGGCGTTTCGGCAAAAGAAGTTAGAGTTCAGAAAATCGATTTAAATAATTTTACTGCAATTATATTTACTAGTAAAAACTCAGTTGATCATTTTTTCAGAGTAGCCGAAGAAATGAGATATAAAATTCCTGAGGATTTAAAATATTTTTGTCAATCAGAAGCTGTGGCCTTTTATTTGCAAAAATATGTGGTGTACAGAAAACGTAAAATATATGTAGGTCAGAAAGATTTCGCTGATTTAGCTCCGCTGATTAAAAAGTATAAAGACGAAAAATTTTTATTGCCAAATACAGATCAATTAAATCATGATGTACCACAAACACTTGATGGTTTAAAAGTAGATTGGAAACAAGGAATTTTCTACAGAACAGTAATGAGTGATTTAACCGATTTGAAAGATGTGTATTACGATGTATTAGCATTTTTTAGTCCAACAGGAATTAAATCATTATTTAAGAATTTCCCTAATTTTGAGCAAAACAATACACGTATTGCGGTATTTGGACCTACAACTCAAAAAGAAGCTTTAGATCACGGTTTAAGAGTGGATATCATGGCGCCAGCACCAGGAACTCCATCAATGACAGGTGCATTAGAAAAATATGTAGCAGAAGCGAATAAAGGAAAATAAAAAATTACTTTAAAATATACAAAGCGTTCAGAAATGAGCGCTTTTTTTATGCTTTTGTATTTCGTTTTAACCCACAAAAAAAACGCCTTGAAATGTTCAAGACGTTTTTTAAGTAGTGTTTTGGTTGTTTATACTTTATAATTTCGGACCTGCATTAACTAAAGCAGCACCTTCCGCATTATCTGTGTATTGTACGAAGTTCTTAATGAATCTATCAGCTAAATCTTCCGCTTTAGTAGTCCATTCAGAAGCATCAGCATAAGTGTTTCTTGGGTCTAAAATGTTTGAATCTACATTATTTAATGAAGTTGGAACCACAAAATTGAATGTTGGTACAACTGTAGTTTCAGCATTTTCAATAGAACCATCTAAAATCGCATCGATAATAGCACGAGTATCTTTAATAGAAATACGTTTTCCAGTTCCATTCCAACCTGTGTTTACCATATAAGCAGTTGCTTTATGTTCTTCCATTTTCTTTACTAACTCTTCTCCGTATTTCGTAGGGTGTAAAGTTAAAAAGGCTTTTCCGAAACAAGCAGAAAACGTTGGTTCTGGTTGTGTCACACCTCTTTCTGTTCCAGCTAATTTAGCAGTAAAACCAGATAAGAAGTAATATTTAGTTTGTTCTGGAGTTAACTTAGATACTGGAGGCATCACACCAAAAGCATCAGCTGTTAAAAAGATAACTTTATTGGCATGACCAGCTTTAGAAACTGGTTTAACAATATTGTCAATATGATAAATTGGGTAAGAAACACGAGTATTTTGTGTTACTGAACCGTCTTTGAAGTCAATTTTTCCGTTGGCATCAACCGTAACGTTTTCTAATAATGCATCTCTACGGATGGCATTAAAAATATCTGGTTCGTTTTCTTTACTTAAATCGATAGTTTTGGCATAACAGCCACCTTCAAAGTTGAAAACACCATCGTTATCCCAACCGTGTTCATCGTCACCAATTAATTCACGTTTTGGATCTGTAGATAAGGTTGTTTTTCCTGTTCCAGATAATCCGAAGAAAACAGCAACATCGCCATCTTTTCCTT
>JAULXA010000324.1:0-3316 GCA_032118875.1 Flavobacterium sp. | reverse complement strand
ACTTCGTGTTGTTTTTCTTCTTCATCACGAACAATTGGTGCAATTTTCGACAATTGCAACCATTCTGAAAAGGAATGTGTTTCGTTTTTTTCGAAATGCAATGGTTTTCCGATTTGCAATTCAGCTTCAACCATTTCATTTGCCGTTTTTGGTATTTCATTGGCAACAAATTCTGTTCGAATAGTTGTATTAACTTTAGAAATCGCATTCAAATCAACAGTTAAACCTTCCTCCACTTGAACCAATTCAAAGTCAGCTACAATTATATTTTGAATTTCAGCTTGGTATTTATCGTATACTTCTTGTTGAAAAATTTTAAAATCATCAGAAGTAACAAAATCGAACAACACACTTCTATCTGTTGTGTGAGCAGCTGTTTTCTTTAATTCGTAATTGTATCTGAAACTTTCCTGATTATACAATCCCTTTAAATACAAAGCACGAGCACTTTGATAAAAAGGAAATTCTTGCACAATAGTTTCTAGTATTAACGTTTGTTTGTCGTTAATAGCCTTAGAATTATTGAGTAAGTTGATATAATCGTTTGTGTTCATTATTTTGGGTAAAAGGTAAAGGGTTCTAGGTTAAAGACCTACCATTTCGCTAGAGATTCATTAAAAATATCTTGTGTAATTCGTTCGTAAATAACGTCTAATGCGGCATTTAAAACGGAAGATGGTAATTGATCTGCTGGATAATCATAATAAAATGAAAAGCGCTTTTCAAAATTATCTTCTTCTGTGTTTTTACTAGAATATCTAACATTAATAGTAATTGTCATTCTGTTTTGTGAAGATTGTTGTTCCGCATTGGCCGACATCGGCGTGATACGATATTCCACAATTTCACCTTCATATAACAAATCGCCACCAGAAGTTACTAAATCTAAATTCGTTTGATTCAGAATCGTGTTTTGCAATTTTTGAGTAAAAGTTCGTTCAATTCCAACCTCTACAATTTCGGCATTATTTTGGAAATAATTTACTTGAAACGTTTTGGCATTTATTTTTCCAGTTCCTGTAAAGTTGTATTTTACATTACAACCAACAAGTATAAACAAGGTTAAAATTGCAATTATTTTAATTTTTATATTCATTTATCTTACAGATCAAATTGCTTAATTTTTCTATATAAAGTACGTTCAGAAATACCTAATTCATCAGCGGCTGCTTTTCTTTTTCCTTTATTTTTTTCTAACGATTTTTTAATTAATTCTATTTCTTTTGCTTCTAAACTCAACGTTTCCGTTTCGTCTATCGTTTCTGCATACAAGTAATTGTTATTAAAATCGTCATCATCATCGTCAAATTCTTCTTGTTCTATTTCCTCTTCTTCAGGTAACACTTTGATTTTCGATTCTTGTTCAAAAATAGTATTTTTTTCTTCAGAACCGCCATAAATTTTCTGAATGAGCGATTTATTGTTTTCTTGAACTTTTGCTGTTCCGTTTTGCATTAGTTCTAATGTTAGCTTTTTCAAATCGGTTAAATCGCTTTTCATATCGAACAAAACTTTGTACAAAATTTCTCGTTCGTTACTGAAATCGGATGTGCTTTTTTTCTCTCCAACTACTTGTAACGAATTACTTTCTGCACTTGGCAAATACGATTTTAAAGCCGCCAAAGAAATATCTCTATTCGCTTCCAAAACCGAAATTTGTTCCGCAGAATTTCTCAATTGACGGATATTTCCGCTCCAGCGATAATGCATTAAATAATTCACCGCATCGTCCGCTAATTTAATCGGAGGCATTTTATATTTATGAGCGAAATCAGCCGCAAACTTGCGAAATAACAAATGAATATCTTCTTTTCTTTCGCGTAAAGCAGGTAAATTAATTTCAACAGTACTTAAACGGTAATATAAATCTTCACGAAATTTCCCTTTTTCAATCGCATCTAACATGTTCACGTTAGTAGCAGCTACAATACGAACATTGGTTTTTTGTACTTGAGATGAACCGACTTTAATAAATTCGCCATTTTCCAAAACACGTAGTAAACGCACTTGAGTAGTTAAAGGCAATTCGCCAACTTCATCTAAAAAAATAGTTCCACCATCGGCTACTTCAAAATACCCTTCACGAGTTCCTGTTGCACCAGTAAACGAACCTTTTTCATGTCCGAAAAGTTCCGAATCAATGGTTCCTTCTGGAATCGCACCACAGTTTACCGCTATGTATTTTCCGTGTTTTCTGTGTGATAAAGAATGTATTATTTTAGGAATACTCTCTTTTCCCACACCACTTTCTCCAGTAACCAATACAGAAATATCTGTAGGTGCAACCTGAATGGCTTTTTCTACGGCGCGATTGAGTTTTGGATCGTTTCCAATAATCTCAAAGCGTTGTTTTATGTTTTGAACTGATTCCATATATAGTGTTTCAGGTTTCAGGTTTCAGGTTTAAAAAGTTAACTTGAAACTTTCACAACTTGAAACCTGAAACAAAAAATTTAATTCATTATCTCAGAATATCCAACCGCTTCACCAATTAAGGTTCCACTGGTACAATCCGATATTTTAACTAGCACGAAATCTCCTGGTTTATAATTTTCTTTTGGAAAAACAACAACTGTACTTTGTGAATTTCTTCCACTCCATTGTTTGTCTGAACGTTTAGAATCTTTTTCTACCAAAACTTCCACAGTTTGACCAATAAAACGTTGTGTACGTTCTAAAGCAATACGTTGTTGTACTTCTATAATTTCTTGTAAACGGCGTTTTTTTACTTCTTCAGGAACATCATCTTCCATTTTTCTAGCCGCTAAAGTTCCTGGTCTTTCTGAATACGAGAACATAAATCCGAAATCGTATCGAACATATTCCAATAAACTTAAGGTATCTTGATGATCTTCTTCTGTTTCTGTTGGAAATCCAGCAATAATATCTTGCGATAAAGTAATATCTGGAATCAATTTATAAATAGTATCTACCAACGTAATATATTCTTCACGCGTATGTTGGCGATTCATTTCTTTCAAAATTCTGGTACTTCCGCTTTGAACTGGTAAGTGAATGTAATTACAGATGTTATGATGTTTCGCCATCACTTCAATCACTTCAAGATGCATATCTTGTGGGTTTGAAGTTGAAAATCTAAAACGCATTTTTGGAAATTGTGTCGCACATCTGTCTAACAACTGAGCAAAATCTACTGAAGTTGCTTTTTGCATTTCGCTGGCTTTTTCAAAATCTTTTTTCAATCCGCCACCATACCAAAGGTAACTGTCTACATTCTGACCCAATAAAGTAACTTCTTTAAAACCTTTACTCCATAAATCGGCAATTTCTTCAATGATACTTTCTGGTTCACGAC
>JAULXA010000323.1:0-3791 GCA_032118875.1 Flavobacterium sp. | reverse complement strand
AATTCTCATAACCGATTATTTTTTGTAGAAGTAATGGGAAGAGATGCGGGCCATATTGCATTAAATGCAGGTATTGGAGCAGGAGCAGAGGAAATTTTAATTCCGGAAGAAGCTTTTGGTTTAGATAGATTAGTAGATTCTTTAAAGAAAAGTAAAGAATCTGGAAAAACATCAAGTATTGTGGTGGTTTCTGAAGGTGATAAAATTGGTAAAAATGTTTTCGAACTAAAAGATTATGTAGAAGAGAATATGCCAGAATATGATGTACGAGTTTCTGTTTTGGGACACATGCAACGTGGTGGTGCGCCTTCTTGTTTTGATAGAGTTTTAGCTTCTCGTTTAGGCGTTAAAGCTGTTGAAAGTTTATTAGAAGGGAAATCAAATTATATGGTGGGATTGCAATACGATAAAATTACATTAACACCATTAGAACAAGCTATTAAAGGACAAAGTGAAATTGATATGGAATTGGTAAAAGTTTCAGATATCGTTTCGTCATAGAGAAAGAGCCAAGTGAAAAGGCAAAAGTGAAAAGGCAAAAGTAAAAAGGCAAAAGTAAGAAGGCAAAAGTAAGAAGGCAAAAGTAAGAAGGCAAAAGGCAAAAGTAAAAAGAGTCAATTAAAGAACTACTTTTAAATTTTAATTAACAAACAGGATTCCATCGGAATCAAATATTTATAACATTTATAACATATGTCAACAGTAAAATTAGGAATAAACGGTTTCGGAAGAATTGGAAGAATTGTTTTTAGAGAAACATACAACAGAGAAAATGTAGAAGTAGTGGCTATCAACGATTTATTAGATGTAGAGCATTTAGCTTATTTATTAAAATATGATTCAGTTCATGGACGTTTTGCAGGAAAAGTTGAAGTAAAAGATGGAAAATTATACGTAAACGATAAACACATTCGTGTAACAGCTGAAAAAGATCCAACCTTAATTAAGTGGGATGATGCTTCAGTAGATGTAGATGTTGTTGCAGAATGTACCGGAATTTTCACAACACTAGAAACGGCAAATGCACATATTAAAGGTGGTGCCAAAAAAGTAGTTATTTCAGCACCTTCAGCAGATGCGCCAATGTTTGTTATGGGTGTAAATCATGAAAAAGTTACTGCTGCAGATACTATCGTTTCAAATGCTTCTTGTACAACAAATGGTTTAGCGCCATTGGCAAAAGTAATCAATGATAATTTCGGAATTGTAGAAGGATTAATGACAACTATTCACGCTACAACAGCTACACAATTAACAGTAGACGGACCTTCTCGAAAAGATTTCCGTGGTGGACGTTCGGCTTTATTAAATATAATTCCATCTTCAACAGGTGCTGCGGTTGCAGTAACAAAAGTAATTCCAGAATTAAAAGGAAAATTAACAGGAATGTCAATGAGAGTTCCAGTTGCCGATGTTTCAGTAGTCGATTTAACAGTAAAGTTAGCGAAAGAAACAACCTATGAAGAAATTATGAAAGTACTTAAAAATGCTTCAGAAACTTCAATGAAAGGGATTTTAGGATATACAGAAGATGATGTAGTTTCTCAAGACTTTGTTTCAGATACACATACTTCAATTGTGGATGCAAAAGCAGGTATCGGTTTAAACTCAACATTTTTTAAATTAGTTTCTTGGTACGACAATGAATACGGATATTCAAGCAAATTAATTGATTTAGCGGTACATATTAATTCAGTAAAATAATATTTAAAAAAGTGATTTGTTTTTATTAACGAATCACTTTTTTTATTTTTACCAATCACTAACTAAACAAAAATGAAATTACTTGTAGATAGCGGCTCCACAAAAGCCGATTGGATAGCTATAGATTCGAATGGAAAAATTTTATTCACCACGCAATCATTGGGTTTAAATCCGGAAGTATTAACAAAAGAAGAAATAATTAGTCGTTTAGAAGATAAATTTGATATATCTCACAATAAAGAAAAGGCTGATTTTTTATATTTTTACGGCGCAGGTTGTGGAACAGATAGAATGAAAAATTTTTTAACAGAAGTTTTTCAAGATTATTTTTCAAACGCAAAAGTTTCGGTTTACGAAGATACATATGCAGCGGTTTTTGCTACCACACCAAAAAATGAAAAAGCAATTGTTTGTATTTTAGGAACAGGTTCTAATTGTAGTTATTTTGATGGAATTGTTTTACATCAAAAAGTGCAATCATTAGGATATATTGCAATGGATGATTGCAGTGGAAATCGTTTTGGACGTCATTTAATTAGAGCGTATTATTTCAATAAAATGCCAAAACATTTAGCAGCAGCTTTTGAAAAGGAATACGATTTAGATGCCGATGTTGTTAAACAAAATTTTTATAAAGAATCTAATCCAAATGCCTATTTAGCAACGTTTGCCGAATTTTTAATTAAAAATAAAGACGAGGAAATTTGTCAAAAATTCATACGTGAAGAAATGGTTGCTTTTGTAGAAAATTACATCATGCAATTTGAAAATTATAAAGAAGTTCCTGTTCATTTTATAGGTTCTATCGCTTTTTATCTAAAAGAAGAATTAGAAACCATTTTGAAAGAATATGGAATCAAAATAGGAAACGTTTTAAGAAGACCAATTGATGGTTTAATTGAATTTCACGTTGCAAACAATTAAATTTTAGCCCCCCAAAAAAAGCTTTAGTTAGTAGCGTATGCCTTAGTTAATAGTAATATTGGCTAAGGTTTTTTATTATTTGGTTTTGAAATTTTGCCTAAAAAATGTAACTTTGTAATGTTATGAAAAAATCTCCTTCATTTAATAAAGTTACTCCACCTTGATTTAAAGTCATTAAATCATGGATTAATATCCAAAACTATTTATTCAATTTTTTCGAGACAGTTTTTGTAAATAAAGCTATATCAAGATATTTTATTATTTATGAACAAAATTTTCAATTTATTTGATTTATCACAAAAAGTAAATTATAGAACAGAAATATTAGCCGGACTAACAGTTGCAATGACCATGATTCCCGAATCGTTATCTTTTGCAATTTTAGCTGGTTTTCCGCCTTTAGTTGGTTTATATGGCGCATTTATAATGGGATTAGTAACGGCTATTTTTGGTGGTAGACCAGGATTAATTTCTGGTGGAGCAGGTGCAACAGTTATTGTTCTTATCGCACTTATGAATTCTCACGGTTTAGAGTATGTTTTTGGCGCGATTATACTTGCAGGAATAATTCAAATTTTAGTAGGATTATTTAAACTAGGAAAATTCATCCGTCTCGTTCCACAACCTGTAATGTATGGCTTTGTGAACGGATTAGCGATTATAATTTTCATTTCGCAATTAGAACAATTCAAAACGATAATTAACGGACAAACGCAATGGTTAACTGGTGAACCATTTTTAATAATGGCTAGTTTAGTTATATTAACGATTGCAATTGTGATATTGTTACCAAAAATCACCAAAGTGATTCCACCTTCTTTAGTAGCAATTATTGTGGTTTTTGCTGTGGTTTTAATTTTCAATATTGATACAAAACAAGTGCAAGACATCGCATCTGTTAGTGGCAGTTTACCACCGTTTCATATCCCGAATTTTCCTTTAAATTTTGAAACATTTCTTGTGATTTTACCTTACGGAGTTATTATGGCTGCTGTTGGATTAACAGAAGGTTTGCTAACCGTGAATTTAGTTGATGAAATTACTGCAACAAAAGGAAATAGTAATCGAGAATGTTTAGCGCAAGGAAGTGCTAATATTGCAAATGGATTTTTCTTTGGAATGGGTGGTTGTCCTATGATTGCACAAACTTTAGTAAATCTTTC
>JAULXA010000322.1:0-2211 GCA_032118875.1 Flavobacterium sp. | reverse complement strand
TCTAATTCAAGAGTAATATTGTCCCCTTCGATTTTCTTAACATAAAAATTCACATCATTAAACAAACCAAGTTTCCAAAGTTTGGTAATAGCTAAACTAATTTCTTCTCCAGGAACTCTGATTTTACTACCTATTTCAAGGCCAGTAAAAGTAATAACTGTTTGTTCGTTAAAGGAAACTTTTCCTGTAACTTCAACCCCTGCAAGAGTATATTCTTTGCCTTTTTCTAAAGTGGTTTCTTGTGCATTTATTGTATTTCCTATAAATAATAAGGCAAATAAAAATAGTATTCTGTTTTTAAACATTGTCAATTTATCTAATTTGTTCGCTAGTTTTTCCAAATCTTCTTTCTCTTTTTTGATAACTTATTAGTGCTTTTTGCAATTCTTCTTCGTTAAAGTCCGGCCAAAGCACATCTGTAAAATAAAATTCAGCATATGCAATTTGCCATAATAGGAAATTACTTATCCTGTGTTCGCCACTGGTTCTTATTACTAAGTCCACATCTGGCATGTTCTGCGTGTAAAGATGCTGATTAATAATTGATTCGTCAATAGCATCGGTTGAAATTATATTATTTTTAACTTTTTCAGAAATTATTTTAACAGCATTTATGATTTCGTCTCTAGCGCCATAACTTAAGGCTAAAGTTAAAGTCATTCGAGTGTTCTTTTCTGTTTTTGTTATAACTTCTTGTAATTCCTTTTTAACGCTTGATGGTAAACTGTCTAAATTACCAATGGCGTTAAGTTTTATATTGTTTTCTTGTAATGTTTTTAATTCTTTTTTTAACGCACTAATTAATAATTTCATTAATGTGTCGACTTCAATTTTTGGTCTGTTCCAGTTTTCTGTAGAAAAAGCATAAAGTGTTAAAAATTCAATACCTAATTTGGCGCAATTTTCAACAGTTTGCTTCACGGATTTGGTTCCTTTTTCATGACCAAAAACGCGTAACATTCCTTGTTTTTTTGCCCAACGACCATTGCCATCCATAATGATAGCTAAGTGTTTTGGTAAATTATTTTTATCTATTTCTTTTTCCATTTTATTTATTTGCACAAAAACATGGGTTTTTCCCAAATGTATATGTTAATGTGAATCCTGTAAAAATATACCAATCTTTATTGTTTAAATTTCCAAATTTTAAGGTTTCGAAATTCTCATTTTCAGGATTACTTCCATCTAAATTATCTGTAAATGTATATCTAGCACCCGTTTCCAATCCTAAAACCAAATGTTCTGTAACTTTGGCTTTTACACCAACTACCATTGGAATTGCAAAGGAATAATCTTGATAATCTATTTCACTTTCTTTATTAATTACATAGGTTTCATTGTAAATAAACGTTGATATTCCTGTGTAAACGTATGGCGAAAAAACAAAATCCGCTTGGTGCAAATCAAAATCTAAAAAATTAAATTCTAACCCTGCAGACAATTCTTTAATGTTGTTCTTTATTTCATACCCTCTCAAATTTCTATTAGGCGCATTACTTTCCACATCTTTTGCTGTAATTGATGTTTGTGTATAAGAAAATCTCCACGAATGTCTCGTGCTTCTATTCCATTTATATAACACTCCAACAGCCAAATCATCTGGTGCGAAATAGTCCGTTTTTCCAACGTCTCCGATGTAATTACTGCCACCTACAAAAACTCCAATTTCGTGTATTTGTCCGAACGAAGTGATGCAGAATAAAAACCCGATAATATTTAATAAAAATCTTTTCATTTTTTAAATAGTTTGCAAATATAATAATATTGAGGTACTAACCATCTTAAACCAAGTTTTTTTGATGATTAACTTTGATTTAATAACGTAAAAAAATGAAAAATCGTGTGTTGTTCCGATTATGTACTGTATATAGTTTGATTTTTGTCAAACCATTTTATACGATATCGGAATTTAAATCTAACAGTTAGTTTCTTTTATCTTCTCCCCAAAGCAGTTTTTTTCTGATGGTTCTTAAGAAACCTTCTTCGGGAAATTCTACAATTGAGATGAAAAAATCTGTTTTTTTAACAGTAAGTACGGTTTCGTTTGAAACGGAAGTCATTCTGGAATCTAAGGAAACTAAATATTGATCTTCTCTTCCTTTAATTTTTAGCGTAAGTTCCGAATCGTCAGGAATGATTAAAGGTCGTGCTGTTAAATTATGTGGAGCAATTGGTGTAATTACAAAACAGTTTGAAGTGGGCATAATTACA
>JAULXA010000321.1:0-3387 GCA_032118875.1 Flavobacterium sp. | reverse complement strand
TAAAATTACGTCAACTTCTTCACCAGGAATTCCAGGTTGTGCATAACGAGGTGTTTGGTTAGTAGAACTTCTGAAATTCCAGTTTCCTAAACCACCTTTTCCACCACGAGCTAAAATTTTAGTTTCTCCATCATCTGTGATTTCGAATAAAATTTCACCTGTTTCTTTATCTTTTACAACAGTTCCTAATGGAACCTCAATAAATTTATCTTCTCCATCGTGACCAGTACTTCTACTACTTCCACCATCTCCACCGTGACCTGATTTCACATGGCGTAAAAATTTCAAATGGAACAAAGTCCACAAGTTTTTACTTCCTTTAATAATTACATGACCTCCACGACCACCATCTCCACCATCTGGACCACCTTTTTCAATAAATTTTTCTCTGTGTAAGTGAGAAGAACCCTTACCGCCTTTACCAGATGCAACATATATTTTTACGTAGTCTACGAAATTTCCTTCAGTCATTTTTTTTTGTTTTGAGTTTGAATTTGTCAGTTTTTATCATTTATGTAAAACTAGCATTCAAACTATTTTTATTCTTTAATTATATTTATTTTGCAAAGATACGTTTTTTACCTTATTTATTTAAACAGAAAAAACAGCTCAGAATGTTATCCATTTCAAGCTGTTTCATTTATCTTTTAAAAAAAACTATTCTGTAATTGCTTTTATTAGAATTTTGTCAATTTTTACGCCATCCATATCCATTACTTCAAACTCTAATTTATTCCATATTAATTTTTCACCTTGTTTTGGTATACTACCTAATTCGGTAATCATTAAGCCGCTCACAGTGGTTACTTCGTAATCATTCAACATATCATCTAAATCGAAATACGTCATAAAATCGTGCAACGAATAATGCCCATCAACTAACCAACTTCCGTCTTCTCTTACTACTAATTGAAATTCTTCATCGTAAAAGTCGGCCGCATCGCCCACTAACGCTTCTAGAATGTCATTTAAAGTAATAATTCCTTGAAAAATTCCGTATTCATCAGTAACTAAAGCATAATGAACTTTTGTTTTCTTAAAATTTTCTAAAGCTTTATATGCCGAAGTATGTTCAATAAAATATACCGGATCAATCATAATTTTTTGCAAATCGAAATCTCCTTTTTCAAAATTAGCGAATAAGTCTTTTAATAAAACAACACCAATTACTTCATCTAAATTTTCACTACAAACTGGATAAACAGAGTGTAATTCGTTTAATATTTTTGTTTTTAATTCTTCGTAAGTTTCATCTAAAGCTAAATAAATAATGCTTTTTCTGTGTGTCATTAACGAATTTACTTTTCTATCACCAATATGAAACACACGTTCCACAATGTCTTGTTCAATTTCTTGAACTTCACCAACTTCAGTTCCTTCTTTAATAATGGCTTTAATTTCTTCCTCTGTAACTTTACCGTCGGCCGTTGGTTTTATTTTAAAAACTTTAAGAATAAAATCGGTTGAAGTGGTTAATAACCAAATAAAAGGTGCTGTCGCAATTGACATTAGTTTCATTGGAACGGCAACTGATTTCGCAATAGCCTCCGGATAATTTAATCCAATTCTTTTAGGAAGTAATTCTCCAAAAACAAGAGAAAAGAAGGTTAAAATAACTACTACAACAGTAACTGCAAGAGAATGTGCGTAGGGAAAAGTTAATGTATATGTGGCGAAAAAAGTTTCCACATCTGTTGTGATTTTTGCTCCAGAATAAATACCGGTTAAAATACCAATTAGTGTAATACCAATTTGCACCGTAGACAAAAATTTGTTTGGTGAATTAGCTAAATCTAAAGCTGTTTTTGCACTCGTGTTGCCTTTTTTGGCAGCGGTTTCTAACCTGTTTTTTCTTGCTGATATGAGTGCGATCTCTGACATGGAGAAAATTCCATTGAGTAGTATCAACAAGAATATTATGACTATTTCCAATTTTTATGTAGTTGAATTTAAATGCAATATAATTAAAATTTATCGATTATTGTACTTAATCGTTCTGTAATTTCTTCAATTGTACCAATTCCATTCACAGCATAAAACTTACCTTGAGACTTGTAATAGTTCATTAACGGAGCCGTTTTTTCGTTATATTCTTGGTATCTATTTCTTATTTTTTCTTCATCTTGATCGTCTGGTCTTCCAGAAGTTTTCCCTCTTTCTAACAAACGTTGTACTAAAATTTCATCCTCAGCTTCTAAAGCAATGGTTGCCGTAATTTCTTCCCCTTTAGAATTTAAAAACACATCTAAAGCTTCCGCTTGCGCAATTGTTCTTGGAAAACCATCAAACAAAAAACCTTTAGATTCTGGATTTTTCTCTACTTCACTTTGTAACATTTGAATGGTTACAGAATCCGGAACTAAATCACCTTTATCCATGTAGGTTTTTGCTAAACAGCCTAATTCTGTTTCATTTTTGATATTAAATCTAAAAATATCGCCAGTGGATAAATGAGTTAACGTGTATTTTTCTTTTAAAAATTCTGCTTGCGTTCCTTTACCAGCGCCCGGTTTCCCGAATAAAACTATATTAATCATTGTGTTGTGATAATTAAAATAAACGGCAAATTTACAAACTAATAAACCATATAAAAATATAAATATTGCTTTTTTTAAAAAATGATTATTTTTACACCTATGAATCTAGCTTTTTATAAACTTATAGAAGAAAGTACAGCGCACCGATTAAATCGAGAATTTATTCGGGATTACATATTTCAAAATCCAGAAAAACTAAAATTTTTAATGGAAATTGGATTGAACGAAAACGATAAAATCCATTTTAAAGCGTGTTGGAGTTTAGAATTAATTTTCGAACTAAAATTAGAACTAATTCTTCCGTTTTTAGATGATTTTATTGCAAAAATTGCCTTTTTTAAAAATGATTCTGCGATCAGACCCATTTCCAAAATATGCCTGTTTTTATCCAAATCGAAAACCATAAAATTAACAGAAAACCAAGAAACAAAAATCATTGAAGCTTGTTTAGATTGGTTAATTCAAGACGAAAAAGTGGCTGCAAAAGCGTATTCGATGAGAACTTTGTACAATTTCGGCAAAAAACACCCTTGGATTAATGAAGAATTAAAAAACATTCTTTCACAAGATTACCCGCATCATTCTGCAGCCTACAAAGCCGCAGCTAAAGATATTTTAAAGAAACTAAAATAAATGCCAATTGCGAAACAAATTCAAATTAGTATCTTTGCGCAAACACAACAATAACAACTAATGACTCGAGCGAAGCGACTGCATGAGACAAATAAAAAAACAACAACGACGAAATGAATTATTTTTCTTCAGATTTTAAATTAGGAATTTTAGGTGGCGGTCAATTAGGTAAAATGCTGTTGACTGAAACCCGAAAATTCGACATCACAACTCTTGT
>JAULXA010000320.1:0-1775 GCA_032118875.1 Flavobacterium sp. | reverse complement strand
AATAATATCGAACTGAGTTTGAGTTTGCCCAGCAAAGAAGGTTTAAGTATTGTTGCACAGATTTCTATTCTTTACAGAGTAGATGAAAACAGCGTGCCTAAAGTTATTCGAAACCTGGGTCAAGGATACGAAACCATCATATCTAACGTCTTTCGCTCTGCATCGGCGGATGTTTGTTCTAAGTACTTTGCTAAAGACATGCACTCTGGTATGAGAGCAGAAATAGAAACAGCGATTAAAGGAAAAATGAGTGAAACACTTGAGGTACAAGGAATTAATGTAAACTCTGTATTAATGAAAAGCATTCAATTGCCTGCTTGACTGGCAAGTTCCATTGAACAGAAATTACAAGCAGAACAAAATGCAATGAGAATGGAGTTCATTCTACAACAGGAAAAATTAGAAGCCGAAAGAAAAATTATTGAAGCTACAGGAACTAAAGACGCACAAAAAATACTTTCAGAAGGTTTGACAGATAATATCATCAAGATACGCAGTATTGAAGCTTTTCTGGAGTTATCTAAGACTAATAACAGTAAGATCATCATTACGAATGGTAAGGTTCCGTTTTTAATCGAATGATTCTCCTCATAGTAAATTTCTTGCAAGAGTAATTTATTGTGATACCTGCACTATCTTGGAAATACATACATGAAACAAAAAATCATAAATAAATGCTTTTTTGTTTCATGTTGTAAATTGTCTTTATCTGCCATGTAAACAAATAAAAAATCTATTCATCAAAAGCCAACAGATCTAAAATTACCATCCAAAAAAGTTCAGCATTTTCCCTATCAGTCATTTCTTTCGATCCAAACTTCTGAATTTGCAACCTATATTGAAATCCTATATTGAGCGTACAAAGTTTGCCCAAGACCTAAACCATTTAATGACTATATTTATGAAATAAAGGACTGTAATTTTTCCTCAGTCTAACGTTATTTATATTTTAAGACAGCAAATCCTTTGAAACACTATCATTGAAAAATGAATAAAATTAAATTAGCACTACTCCCCATTTTTCTGGTAAGTTTCTTTGTAAGTAATAGTATAGACACCGGTGTAACTATTACTCAGCTTGATAAAACAATTTGGACTATTTATCAGGACAAGAAATCAAATTATTGGTTCGGAAGTAAAGAAAATGGTGTTTATTATTATAATGGGCAACGTTTAAAACATATAACGACCGAAAATGGCTTAGTTAGCAATGAAATACGAGGCATTCAGGAAGATGCTAACGGGAATATTTTCTTTGATACAGAAAAAGGGGTTAGTAAATTTGATGGTCATACTTTTAAAACGTTGCAAATGGCTAACCCGGCATCACCTTTGAATGATTGGGTTTTAAAACCTGATGATTTATGGTTCAGAATGGTTTCTACAAAAAGTGGAGTCTACAGATTTGATGGGAAATATTTACACTACTTAAAATTTCCAACATCACCCCAGGAAAATACGTTTTACAAGAAAAATCCAAATACCAACTTAAAACCTTATGGACTTTATACCATCTACAAAGATCGTAAAGGATATATGTGGTTCGGAACAGCCAGCTTAGGGGTGTGTCGATATGATGGCAGAACCCTGAACTGGCATTATGAAGAACAATTACAAACAACGCCAAATGGTGGAGATTTTGGAACACGTACCATTTTTGAAGATAAAAATGGTAAGATTTGGATAAATAATACTCGTTTTCGCTATGTCATAGAAACGTATGGCTATAAATCCGTAACCTTCAAAAAAGAAAGTGGCGTTGGTTATCTTAACAA
>JAULXA010000319.1:0-7987 GCA_032118875.1 Flavobacterium sp. | reverse complement strand
TCGGTTCAGATAAATCGCCACCCGCCATAACGTAAGCTAATTTGTTGGCAATTTTTTGATCATGTTCTGAAATATATTGTCCAGCCACCATTTGGTCTGTTCCTACTAAGAACATTCCTAAAGCTTGTTTTCCTAATACTTTAATATCAGTTCTTCTCACAGGCTGTGTATATCCTTGATTTGCCATTTGTAAAGCGACTTGTTTTGCAGTAGCAATTTGTCTGTCTTTATTTACGACAACAATATCTCTCCCTTTTTGAAGTACACCAATATCAAAACCTTCATATGCAGAAGTCGCGACTTTCGCCATACCAACAGTTAAGAAATATTCTTGTAAGACATTTAATTCCACATCATTTTTTCTAAATAAATCAGATGCACGAAGCGCCATTTCTTTAGAACCACCACCTCCAGGAATTACACCAACACCGAATTCTACTAATCCGATATATGTTTCTGCGGCAGCAACTGCTCTATCTGAGTGCATCGTTAATTCGCAACCACCACCAAGTGTCATTCCGTGAGGAGCAGCAATTACTGGGATTGAAGAATAACGACAACGCATCATCGTGTCTTGGAACATTTTGATAGCCATGTTTAATTCGTCATATTCTTGCTCCACGGCTAACATGAAGATCATCGCTAAATTCGCACCAACAGAAAAGTTTGTTCCTTGGTTCCCGATTACTAAACCTTCGTATCCTTTTTCAGCCATATCAATAGCTTTGTTGATACCTTGTAAAACGCCGGCACCAATAGAATTCATTTTAGAAGTGAATTCTAAATTGATAATTCCATCACCTAAATCGGTAATAATACTTTCGCTGTTATTCCACACTTTTTTGCTTTCGCGAATATTGTCTAGAATAATAAAAGCATCTTGTCCAGGTATTTTTTCTGTTTGTTTCTTATCTATATTGTAGAAATAGGTCGCACCCTCTTTTATAGAATAGAAAGACGTATTTCCAGAAGCTAGCATATCAGTTACCCAACTTGCAGGTTGATAGCCTTCTGCTTGCATTAATTCAATTCCTTTTTGAACTCCAATAGCATCCCAAATTTCGAAAGGACCATTTTCCCAACCGAAACCAGCTTTCATCGCATCGTCAATTTTGTAAAAGGCATCTGTGATTTCAGGAATTCTATTCGAACAATAGGTAAACATTGAAGCGAAGTTTTTACGGTAAAATTCTCCAGCTTTATCTTTTCCTGTGATTAACACTTTAAATCTATCAATTGGTTTATCGATAGTTTTTGTTAATTCTAAAGTGGCGAAAGAAGCTTTTTTAGCCGCACGATATTCTAATGTGTCTAAATCTAAAGAAAGAATTTCTTTTCCTTCTTTTTTGTAGAAACCTTGATTCGTTTTACTTCCCAACCATTTGTTTTCCATCATTTTATTGATGAATTCTGGTAATTTGAATAAGTCTAAAACTTCGTCTGTTTTACAATTTTCGTAAATACCGTTAGCTACGTGAACTAAAGTATCTAAACCAACTACATCTACTGTACGGAAAGTTGCTGATTTAGGACGACCAATAACTGGTCCGGTTAATTTATCTACTTCTTCAATAGTTAAACCCATTTCTTTGACTTGGTGAAACAAGCTCATGATTCCGAAGATTCCGATTCTGTTTCCGATAAAAGCTGGTGTGTCTTTGGCAACTACTGAAGTTTTTCCTAAGAATTTTTCTCCATAACCGTTTAAGAAATCTAATACTTCAGTTGAAGTTTGTGGTCCTGGAATAATTTCGAATAATTTTAAGTAACGTGCTGGATTGAAGAAATGCGTTCCACAGAAATGTTTTTGAAAATCTTCACTTCTACCTTCACTCATAAAGTGAATTGGAATTCCAGATGTGTTTGAAGTAACTAACGTTCCTGGTTTACGGAATTTTTCAATTTGTTCGAATACTAATTTCTTAATATCTAAACGTTCTACAACTACTTCAATAATCCAATCTGCTGTAGCGATTTTCGCCATATCATCTGTTGTATTTCCAGTAGAAATTCTACTAGCGAAACTTTGATGATAAATAGGCGATGGTTTTGATTTAAGTGCATTGGCTAAATGTTCGTTTACCAGTCTGTTTCGGACTACTTTACTTTCTAAAGTTAATCCTTTTTTTGTTTCTGCTTCTGTTAATTCTCTTGGCGCAATATCCAGTAGAAGAACTTCTACTCCGATGTTTGCAAAATGGCAAGCAATTCCACTTCCCATAATCCCTGATCCAATAACAGCAACTTTCTTAATATTACGTTTCATATATATTATATATTGTGTTTATTTCTTTGTTATGATATTTTTATCGAAAATTTCTTTCTCTAGAATTTGTTCGTTTATAATTTCGGCCACTTCCATAAAGTTTTGAAGTTGAGCTTCAGTAATTTTAGATTTGATTACTTCATTGAATTGAAGTACGGTTTGTTTAGACAATTCACGTTTAAGTTTTCCTTCTTCTGTAAGAAAGATTAAAACGCCTCTTCCGTCAGCTGGATTTTTTTTACGAACGATTAAACCTCGTTCTTCCATCGACTTTAAAGTTCTGGTTAAACTTGTAGCTTCCATTCCCATTCTTGGTCCTAAAGCCGTTGATGGAATACCTTTATCTTTATCAATGCTTAACAATGCAAAACCGGTAGCCATTGTTGCGCCATATTTAGCCGCTTCTTCGTTATACATCTTAGCAACAGTTTGCCAAGTATATCTTAAAACGTAATCAATTGTTTTGTCTTGCATGAAGTATTTTTTTTCAAATATAGAAAAAAATACTATGCACGCATAGTATTTGTGTAAAATTTTTCAATTCTTCAGAAAAAAAATCTGTTTAGTAAAATTACGAAAAAAAAAGAAAGTAAAATTAATCTAACAAATAATAAATTGTTAAATAAATGAAAAGAAAAAATTAGTAAAATTTGGAGGTGATATAAAATAAAAAAAGGTAATCTTTCGATTACCTTTTTTTGAGCCAGTGGAGGGACTCGAACCCACGACCTGCTGATTACAAATCAGCTGCTCTAGCCAGCTGAGCTACACCGGCGACTCATATTGCAGTGCAAATATAGCCTTGATTTTTTAATTTGCAAAAAAAATATAAACTTTTTTCGACTTTTTTTTTAGTTTAATTCGTTCACTTTTGCAACAAATTGATTTGCAGCAACTTCGAATTCTTCCTTAACTAATTTGTAATGTGCTTTTTTATTTTCAGCATCTTTTTGGTTAACTTTTACCATTAACGCATCAAATGTGTTGTAAATATCTGCTACTAAAGCCTCTGATGATTCAGTTGGTTTACCTCCAGAAGTCATTTCCCAAATGTATACTATGTTTAAGATATCTCCTAAAACGTAGTTTATTTCTTTTTTCAAGTTTTTAACGCTTGCCATTTTGTTATTTTTAAAAATTATGGTGCAAAAGTAAACAATATATTGATACGCTGCTAATTAAATTGTAATTTCCAACAGAGAAGTTTCTCCAATAATTTGAAATTCATCCAATATAGCTGGTATTAAAACCGTATCACCTTTTTTAAATTCAGTTTTAAAATGAGGTGTAACTAACACAAAACTACCTTCTGTACACATGAAAACCGTAAAAGATTCCTTTTTCTTTTTCCAATTGTACTTTCCAGAAACCTCTAAAATATTAGTTACAAAAAATGGACATTCCACTAAGTTGACACTTTCGTTTATCTCACTTTTGTATTGTACTTTAGTGTTGGTATCCTCATAATTAATAGCTTCAACTGCTAAATCATTATGTAACTCTCTTCCGTTTCCGTTTGCATCAACTCTATCCCAATCGTATAATCTGTAAGTGATATCACTCGTTTGTTGGATTTCAGCAATTAAAACTCCAGCGCCAATAGCATGAATGGTTCCTGTTTCTAAGAAAAACGTATCGCCTTTTTTTACTGGTGTTTCATTTAAAATAGCAACTAAATTTTTATCTTCTAAATGTTTTAAGTAGTCTTTTTTGTTTGTTTTGTTTTTAAAACCGACAACTAATCTGGCATTTTCATCGGCTTGCATCACATACCACATTTCGGTTTTACCAAAAGAGTTGTGACGTTTTTTGGCTAATTCGTCATTTGGATGTACTTGAATAGACAAATCTTCTTTCGCATCTAAAAACTTAAAAAGTAAAGGAAATTCTAATCCAAATTTTTCTATAGATTTCGAACCTAATATTTCTGTTGGATATTTTTCGATTAATTCGTTTAAATTTAATCCAGCGAATTCACCATTAGAAACTACACTAACATCGTTAGCAACTGTTGACAATTCCCAACTTTCGCCAATACAATTTCCATCAAAAGATTTATTTAAATAATCTTTCAATTTCGTTCCGCCCCAAATTCGTTCTTTAAAAATAGGCTCAAATATTAATGGATACAACGCCATTTAATTACCACTATAGGTTACATAATTTCTAGGTGTTTCATACAAAACAACTTCTAAGTCATATTTAATTTCAATTTGACTTCTCAATTTCTGCCAAATAACCACTACGATATTTTCAGCAGTTGGATTTAAATTTTCAAAATCAGGAACATCTAAGTTCAGGTTTTTATGATCAAATGCGTCCTCAACATGCAATTTTATTAAATCCGACAAAATTTTAACATCCATAACAAAACCTGTTTCTGGACTAATTTCCCCAGTAACACTAACTATTAATTCATAGTTATGTCCGTGATAATTTGGATTGTTGCATTTACCAAAAACCGAATCATTTTTTTCCATAGACCAATCTTTACGATATAATCTGTGAGCAGCATTAAAATGTGCTTTTCTACTTATTGATGCTCTCATTTTTATATTTCTTTAGTCGTTAGGTTCTCATCAAAATGATGATAAAATTCTTCAAAAATTATTTTAAACCAAACTGTATAAATGTTTGGATTGGTAATCATATCATTTTTAATGTCTTCAATTTTCATCCATTTCCAACTTTCCACTTCTTCCTCATTAATCATAGGAATATCATTATAATATCCTATCATCACGTGATCTAATTCGTGTTCCGTTAAACCATTATCAAAAGGTGCTTTGTAAATAAAATGAAACATTTCCTTTAGTTCCGTTTCAAAACCCATTTCTTCGCGAAGACGTCTGGTTCCTGCTTGAATATTTGTTTCGTTTTCACGTTGGTGACTGCAACATGTGTTGGTCCACAATAAAGGAGAATGGTATTTGTGATGTGCGCGTTGTTGCAACATCAGTTCCTTTTTATCATTCAAAATAAAAACAGAAAAGGCTCTGTGTAATACAGCTTTTTCGTGTGCTTCTAGTTTATTCATTAACCCAATTGGGTTGTCATTTTTATCAACTAAAATAACTTTTTCTTCTACCACTCTTGAAAATTTTAGATGTCAAATTTACAAAAAAATTTATTTTAATAGCAAAGATATACTGAAATAAAGACTTTAACGCAATGTTAATAAAATTGGGTTGCTTATACCATAAATAATTGTATTTTTACGCTTCGAAAATTTTAAAAGAAAAAATGGGTAAAATCATTGCAATTGCCAATCAAAAGGGTGGTGTAGGAAAAACAACAACTTCAATAAATCTTGCCGCAGCTTTAGGTGTTTTAGAGAAAAAAGTTTTATTAATAGATGCAGATCCGCAAGCTAACGCTAGTTCTGGATTAGGAATTGATGTGGAAAGTGTAGAAATTGGTACGTATCAAATTATTGAACATAGCAGTAAAGCAATTGATGGCGTAGTTGCTACAACTGCTCCGAATGTTTGGATTATACCTGCACATATCGACTTAGTTGCCATTGAAATTGAATTGGTTGACAAGGAAAACAGAGAATACATGCTGAAACAAGCATTAAACGACATAAAAGAAGAATACGATTATATTATTATTGATTGCGCACCATCATTAGGCTTATTAACTTTAAATGCGTTAACTGCTGCTGATAGTGTTGTGATTCCAATTCAATGTGAATATTTTGCCTTGGAAGGTTTAGGGAAATTATTGAACACGATAAAAAGTGTACAAAAAATTCACAATCCAGCTTTAGATATTGAAGGCTTACTTTTAACGATGTACGATTCTCGTTTACGATTATCAAATCAAGTAGTAGAAGAAGTTCAGAAGCATTTTAACAACATGGTGTTTTCAACCATTATCCAAAGAAATATTAAATTGAGTGAAGCGCCAAGTTTCGGTGAAAGCATTATTAATTATGATGCTACGAGTAAAGGCGCTACAAATTACTTAAATTTAGCAGAAGAAATTATCAAGAAAAACAGTACTATATAATGACAAAAGCAGTAAAAAAACCTGTATTAGGAAGAGGATTATCAGCACTTTTAAGTGATCCTTCAAACGACATTAAGTCGGTTGAGGATAAAGGCGCGGATAAAGTTGTAGGAAGCATCATTGAACTTGATATTAATTTTATTGAAATCAATCCGTTTCAACCAAGAACGAATTTCAATGAAGAAACCTTACAAGAATTAGCCAAATCTATTAAAGAAGTTGGTGTAATTCAGCCAATTACTGTTAGAAAATTAGAATTCAACAAATACCAATTAATTTCTGGAGAACGAAGATTACGCGCTTCAAAATTATTAGGTCTTGCTACCATTCCTGCTTATATCAGATTAGCGAACGATAACGAATCGTTAATCATGGCATTAGTAGAAAATATTCAACGTCACGATTTAGATCCTATTGAAGTGGCAATTTCATACCAACGTTTAATTGAAGAAGTCAATTTAACTCAGGAAGAAATGAGTGAGCGCGTGGGTAAAAAACGTTCTACAATTACAAACTATTTGCGTTTATTAAAATTAGATCCAATCATTCAAACAGGAATGAGAGATGGTTTTATTTCGATGGGACATGGTAGAGCATTAATTAATATTGAAGATCAAGACGCACAAAGCGATATTTATCATACGGTTGTGACTCAGAATTTATCTGTTAGAGACACAGAAGCTTTAGTGAAGAAATACCAAGAAGGTTTAAAACCGAAAACAGGTAAGCCCGTTTCAACAAAATCTTTTGAAATCCCTACAGAACAAAAGAAAACTTTCGCAGACTTTTTTGGCGCAAAAGTGGATGTAAACGTAGCAGCAAATGGTAAAGGAAAAATTTCTATTCCTTTCCATTCAGAAGAAGACTTTAATAGAATTATGAAATTAATCAACAACTAGTGAAGCAACTTCTTTACATATTTGTTTTTATATTTTTGGGTACACATTTTTCAGTGGCTCAAAACAAAGAATTGAAAATTGAAACAAAGGAAACCTCAAAAGGTGACATCAATCCATTATCGCCAGCAAAAGCAGCCTTTTATTCTGCCATTTTACCTGGATTAGGACAAGCTTATAACAAACGCTATTGGAAAATTCCAGTTGTATATGCAGCACTTGGTACTGGAGTGTATTTCATCATTGACAATAATAAAAAATTCAATCAATACAGAGACGAATACAAAGCGAGGTTATTAGGAACTAACGATCCGAATCATCCTACGTTTGGTAACCTTTCTGACGATAGTGTAATTCGTGCACAAAAATTCTTTCAAAAAAATAGAGATTTATCAATCCTTATTACTGCAGGTTTGTACATTTTAAATATTGTTGACGCTAACGTTGACGCACATTTATTGCAATTTAATGTGAATGACGAATTGACTTTAAAACCAGATTTACAAACTAATCCTTATACTTTTAAGCAGAATGTTGGTCTTACTTTAACATATCAATTTTAAAGTTTTTGTAACATTTTCTTCAAAACAACTACTTATACAAATGAAATCTATAAAATAAAAGAGGACATTTGACCAATGCAAACAATAAATATCTACACATGAAAATAGCTTTATTAGGTTACGGAAAAATGGGAAAAGTAATTGAAAATATTGCTTTAGAACGTGGTCATGAAATTGTTTTAAGAAAAGGAAGTTCGGATAGTTTTGATGGATTATTGCAAGCAGATGTAGCCATTGATTTTAGTGTA
>JAULXA010000318.1:0-4471 GCA_032118875.1 Flavobacterium sp. | reverse complement strand
CATAATCATTTTGAAAATGGTAGATTTACCAGCACCATTCGGTCCGATAATTCCAACAATTCCGGCTTGTGGTAAAACGAAATTTAAATCGTCATATAATAATTTATCGCCAAATGCTTTCGATACATGTTTAGCTTCAATTACATTTGTTCCTAAACGTGGTCCATTAGGAATGTAAATCTCTAATTTCTCGTCTAGTTCTTTTTGATCTTCATTTAATAATTTATCGTAGTTCTGTAAACGCGCTTTTTGTTTTGTTTGACGACCTTTTGCTCCTTGACGAACCCAGTCTAACTCACGTTCTAAGTTCTTTCTGCGTTTAGAAGCTACTTTTTCTTCCTGCGCCATACGTGTTGACTTTTGGTCTAACCAAGAAGAATAATTTCCTTTCCATGGAATACCTTCTCCTCTATCTAACTCTAAAATCCAACCTGCTACGTTATCTAAGAAATATCTATCGTGCGTTACGGCAATTACAGTTCCAGAATATTGTGCTAAATGTTGTTCTAACCAAAGTACTGATTCGGCATCCAAGTGATTGGTTGGCTCATCTAATAATAAAACGTCTGGTTGTTGTAAAAGTAAACGACATAAAGCGACACGACGTTTTTCTCCACCTGATAACACAGAAATTGGAGTTTCTGGATCTGGCGTACGAAGTGCGTCCATTGCGATTTCTAATTTGGTATCGATTTCCCAAGCACCACAAGCGTCAATTCTGTCTTGTAATTCTGCTTGACGATCCATTAACTTTTCCATTTTCTCTGGGTTTTCATACACCTCAGGCAAACCGAAATCGTCATTAATTTTATTGAATTCTGCTAATAATTCGAATGTTTCTGCTGCACCTTCTCGAACAATATCAATAACTGTTTTAGTTTCATCTAAAAGTGGTTCTTGCTCTAAATATCCAACGGTATAACCTGGTTGAAAAACCACATCACCTTGGTAATTTTTATCAATACCAGCAATAATTTTTAATAAAGATGATTTTCCTGAACCATTCAATCCAAGAATTCCAATTTTTGCTCCGTAAAAGAAGCTTAAATATATATTTTTAAGTACTTGTTTATCTGCTCCTGGATAACTTTTACTCAATTTTTGCATTGAGAAAATTACTTTCTTATCGTCTGACATAATTTATTTTTATTTGTTTATTTTTTGTTTCAGGTTTCAAGTTTCAGGTATAAAACTCTCAAACTTAAACTTCGTAAATCGTATTTCTTACTTCGTAAATTAAAATTACATTCTTCCTTTTAAGGCATTAAAAACCCACGCATTAGCAAAAAAACCTACGGCAACTGCGGCAAACCCCCAACCTGCAACATCATCATATCTGTAAACAGCTAAACCCATTATAATTAAACCCATTATTACCATGATACCTGTAGCCCAAGCTAAAACTGTATTTTTGTTCATCTTTTTAATTTTATAAATTTAGGACTGCAAATATCGGTATTTTTTGCCACTTTTACGAAACAATTTAACTTAAAATTAATTAGTTAAATATTTTATACACCAGTTCTTTTAACATGTCATCTTCTTTCATAGAGCCGGATCCTACACCTTTTGATTTTACATCAATATCTCTAATAACTTCAATAATCTGACTCACTTTTCGCATGGGGAAATTTCGAGCAGCTTTATCGAATTCATCTATAAAAAACGGATTGACTCCTAATTCTTTTGCGGCAATATATTTCGATTTATCTTTTAATCCGTGGTATTTTAACAATTGTGAGAAAAACGAAAACATTTGTCCGGTCACTAATACCATGGGTGTTTCTTTCATGTTAAAAGCAAAATGATGAATAATCGTATAGGCCTTTTCCTGATTTCTGACTGCTAATGCCGATTTCAATTCGAAAATATTATAATCTTTACTGAAGCCAATATTTTCTTCAATATTTTTGGGTGTAAAAACGTGTCCAGCTGGAAAAACGATTTTTAATTTATCTAATTCGTTATTTATTTTCGACAAATCGGTTCCTAAAAACTCTGCTAACATCGCTGCCGCTTTAGGTTCAATTCCGTAATTCTGACCTTTTAAAACTTTTACAATCCATTCCGGAACTTGGTTATCGTACAGTTTTATACTTTCAAAATACACCCCAATATCCTTAATGGTTTTGAATATTTTCTTCCTTCCATCAGGCTTGGCTCTATATGCAAAAACTAAAATGGTTGTTGGTTGTACATTTGCCATATAATTGGCGAAATTTTCAAACGTTTTAACTAAATTTTGCGCTTCTTTCACAATAACCACCTGATAATCTGCCATCATAGGAAAACGTTTTGCGGTAGAAACTATTTCTTCAACTGTGGTATCTCTTCCGTATAAAACTATCTGATTGAATGCTTTTTCATCTTCTGTAAGTGCCGTTTCTTCAATTAAATCAGAAATTCTATCTATATAATACGCTTCTTCTCCACATAAAAAATATACAGGTTTAAAATTTCTAGATTTAATATCGTTAACTATTTTTATTAATTCAGTCATTTTCAGTGGACAGTTTTCAGTTTTAAGTTGGTAGTGAAAGAGAAATTGTTATTTTTGCCTTATGCAAAAATTGAATTTCCCATCCTACTCGTTTCGGTTCAAAAATAGTGAAAATAAAGTTGCTATTTTTGATGAAATCAGAAAAAAATTTGTGGTGCTTACTCCAGAAGAATGGGTTAGACAACACACCATTCAGTATTTAATTCAAGAATGCAATTATCCAAAATCGTTACTAAACGTTGAAAAACAAGTAAAAATTAACGGAATGAGCAAACGGTACGATATAGTGATTTTTAATTCTGACGGTAGTATTTTTTTGGTAGTGGAATGCAAACAACCTGAAGTTGCTACTTCTCAAAACACTTTTGATCAAATTGCTCGTTATAATTTTACGCTGAAAGCTGAATATTTAATGGTCACGAACGGATTAAATCATTATTTTTGCCAAATGGATTTTGAAAAAGAGCAATATACTTTTTTGAAGGAATTACCTAATTATACCAAGGGTACACAGATTTAACAGATTAAAATTTAAACTTGATATTGAAATTGATTTTTGATATTATAATTGCTTTTGACATTGACTAAAACAGCCGTAGTTATCTTAAATTGGAATGGTGCGAAATTATTGCAGCAATTCTTGCCTTCTGTGATTCAGTTTTCTGGAAATGCTACGATTTATGTGGCGGATAATGCTTCAACGGATACCTCTATTGAAGTTTTGAAAAACGAATTTCCAACGGTAAAAATTATTGAAAATACTGGCAATTTTGGTTTTGCAAAAGGATATAACGAAGCGTTAAAATTTGTGGAAGAACCTTATTATGCTTTGGTAAATTCGGATATTGAAGTTACGGAAAATTGGTTGCAACCGATTGAAACCATTTTTGATAACGAGCTGAAAACAGCAATTATTCAACCTAAACTATTAGATTTTAAAAAGAAAACGCATTTCGAATATGCTGGTGCAGCTGGCGGATTTATTGATAAATATGGCTATCCTTTTTGTAAAGGTCGAATTTTTGATACGTTGGAAGAAGATTTAGGTCAATACAATCAAGAAACAGAAGTCTTTTGGGCAACAGGTGCTTGTTTTTTTATCCGAAAAGAAGTTTACAGAACCTTACAAGGTTTTGATGATGACTTTTTCGCACATCAGGAAGAAATTGATTTGTGTTGGCGCGCTAATAACTTAGGATTTACAGCAAAATATTGTCCAACATCAGTTGTTTATCACGTTGGTGGCGCAACTTTAAACGAATCGAATCCGAAGAAAACCTTTCTGAATTTTAGAAATTCGTTATTAATGTTGACCAAAAACCTTCCGAAAGGAAAATTATTTCCAATTATTTTCGCAAGATTGTGTTTAGATGGAATTGCTGGAATTCAATTTATTTTTCAAGGAAAATTCAAACATTTTTTGGCGATTTTAAAAGCGCATTTCTATTTTTATCATTTACTTTCCAGAAATCTAAAAAAGAGAAGTTCTTATCAAAAAATAGATTATTTCTATACAAAATCTATCGTATGGAGCTATTTTGTGGAGAAAAAGAAGACTTTTACTAGTTTGTAATATTCACCACAGATTCGCAGTTTTTATTTGAAACACATAGTTTTTTTTTAGCCGCGAATGACACGGATTTTCACGGATTGATGTATTACTTAAATCAATTTGCTTACTATTTAAAAACACATAGGCACATAGGTTTTGATGTGAAAAAAATCGCTTCGCTTAAAAGAGAGAACATAGAATATTGATTAAATAAATTTGCTTACTATTTAAACATATATGTAATATAAGTTTTCTGCTTTGCTTAAAATTCGAAAACTAAAACCTTCTGACTTCCAGTTTCCTACTTCTGACTAAAAACTTTTTTAACTAAAATTTCACTTTTTGTTACACTTTGGTATGATTTTTTCTGTATAACTTTGTAAAAAATCCTATTAAAATGAGAAAAGTACTAGTTTTAG
>JAULXA010000317.1:0-2091 GCA_032118875.1 Flavobacterium sp. | reverse complement strand
ATCACACCAAGTTCAACTTTACCAACAGAAACTATTTCAGCATGTGATTCATATACTTGGTCTGCAAATGGAACAGTTTATACTGTAGGTGGAATTTATACTTCTACAACAGCTTGTGTAACAAGAACGTTAGATTTAACAATTACTGCAGCTACAATTTCTGGAGTTACAACTCAAGTAATTAATGGAGGAGTTGCTGCTGATGCTACAATTGAAGATATTGTAGTGACATCAAACGGAACAGTAACTTGGTTTGCTTCTTCTGCAGATGCTACAGCAAATAGTAATCCATTGCCAGCAGGAACACAATTAGTTAGTGGTAACATTTACTACGGAGTTACAAATATCGGTATTTGTAGAAGTACAACTTTAGCCGTAACTGTAACAGTTGTGTTAGGAAATGCAAGTTTTGATTTATCTCAATTAAATTATTATCCAAATCCAGTGAAAGATATCTTAAATGTGAAATACAGCAAAGAAATTATTTCAGTAGATGTATATGATTTAACAGGAAGAAAAGTTATTGAAATGAAACCAAATACTTTAGATGTACAATTGAACATGACAAACTTGTCTAGTGCAATGTATATTGTAAGATTACAATCGGTGGATGGAATGACTGAATTGAAAGTTTACAAAAACTAATCAAGTTTATATAAATTTAAAAACCTCTCCTCTTTAATTAGAGTGAGAGGTTTTTTTATATCATTACTTTAAGAATTTTTTCAGGAAAATTTAAATTTTGAATTTTATACAGAAGCAAAAATTTCTTTCACAGCTTGTTCATAAACTCTACTGTTTTGAGCTTTCTTAATTTTCTTAAATGTTTTTTGAGTGTCTGGAAAGACTTGTGAAAAGTATTCCCAAAAGCCTAACATTTTCATTCGTATTGGCGTTGGACCTTGCAAAAACGCATCATACGCCTGATAAATTTCATCATGAAACTCTTGGAAAATTTTAAATCTATCCTCTGGATATTCAGTTGTATTATTTTTTATCATACTCGGCAAAAAAGGATCAGCAATTAAACCTCTTCCAATCATAAAATGATCAATACTTGGAAAACGTTCTTGCATTTCTCTAAATTTTTCTACCGAAGTAATATCACCATTATAATACAATTTATGTTTCGAAACATCCAAACAACGTTGAAACGAATCTAAATCTACTGGACCTTTGTATAATTGTTTTCCAATTCTGGCATGAATGGCAATGTTTTTTATGGGGTATTTTTCTAAAATAGGAAATACGTCTAAAATTTCAGAAGCATTCTCATAACCCATACGCATTTTCATCGAAACAATAATGTCCGTTTCACTATGTGCTCGGTCTAAAATAGTGTTGATTTTTTCAGTATTGCTAATTAATCCCGAACCCATGCCACATTTGGCTACCATCGGATACGGACAACCTAAATTCCAGTTCAATTCTTTATAACCTAACGATTGCACGTATTTCGCTACGAACAAAAATTCATCAGGATCATTCGTAATAATTTGAGGAATGACTTCTAAAGTCGTATTATTTTCTGGAAGAATATCGCGCTCGTAAGAAGCTTTAATTTCCAATTTACCATTCAATCTAATGTATGGCGAATAGAAAGTGTCAATCCCACCAAAATGTTTTTGAAACGCATTTCGAAATCTGAAATCGGTAAAACCTTGTAATGGCGAAGATAATAAAGTTACGCTCATTTATTAATTATCTGAAGCAAACCATTCTGCAAAAGACGATTCTGTTTCTTGTAAACGTAACGAATGCAATTGAACATCTTTTGGTAAACGAGCCATGATTTTATTCGCAAAGTCAACCACCATATTTTCGCTGGTTGGCTGATAATCGACCAAAATTACATGATGCCCACGATTTTGAAGTTCTTTTGCCAATTCCACATGAGGAGTATTTTGGTTAAAAACCGTAGCGTGATCAAAAACATCTACAATGTCTTCTTTTACAATTTTTTTCAAATCAGAAAAATCAATTACCATTCCGAATTTTACATTATTCGAATCCGTAATCGGTTCACCAATAACGGTTACAGAAAGTTTATAACTATGTCCGTGTACGTTTTTGCATTTGCCATCATAGCCG
>JAULXA010000316.1:0-2144 GCA_032118875.1 Flavobacterium sp. | reverse complement strand
ACAAATGAAAAACAACATTATTGAAAATAAAGGCATCACCAGTCCGGAAAAAATATTGAAAGAAATTGCAAATGAATTCCGTTTAGCCTTCCGAAATGAATTTACCAATGTTTCTATTAATGATGGTTTAGAATTATCTATTTGCACTTTTAAAAGAAGAGAAAATGTGTTGCAATATGCTGGTGCAGGAAGGCCATTAATTAAAAGCACACAACATTCTATTGAACGCGTGCAACCCAATGCGTTTGGAATTAATGGAAACATGCAAGAAGATACCCAGTTTACGTTGCATGAGTTTAATATTCAGCCGGGAGATCGTTTTTACATGTACACCGATGGAGTAGTGGATCAGTTTGGCGGACCACAAGGCAAAAAATTCATGTCGAAACGCTTTATGCAACTTATAACAGATTGTTCGGATATGAATTTAAAAGATCAGTCTGAACACATTAAAAAATCGGTAAACGACTGGAAAGGAAATGAGGAGCAGATTGATGATATTTTGATTATGTCGGTTGGGTTTTAATTATATTTTTTATTTTCCATTTACTTTATTGCAATTTAAATAATATTAGTAATTTTGTAGTGGGTAAGTCTTTCACGACCAGCTCCTGCTAAATCCCCCAGGTCGGGAACGAAGCAAGGGTAGGTGGTTGTAGCGGTGCGATGAAAGTAGCTTACCCTTTTTTATTTTCTTCAAATAGGCCAGTATCTCTTACTCTTTAACCCAGATTATGCATTAGAAAAAATATAAGGAGCTGAATTTTTTGGAGTAGTATCAAAAAGCGCATCTAACCATCGTCGTTTTTCACCTGTTGCACTAATTTTTAGAGTTGTAATTCTAGCATGTTTTGTAATCCAAGCTCCTAATGCAAAGCATTTAAAACGTAAAGTGCTCAAAGTGGCTTGTGACTTGCTTTTCAGCACTACCTGTCGGAACAAAGCCATCAGGTTATAAGCCATTAATATACTCCTAAAGGCGGCTTCTGTTCCCCAAAAATTATTAGAACAAAATGTTTCCAATCCAAAATCATATTTCAATTCTTTAATTCTGTTTTCAGCATCGCCTCGCTGCTTATACATCTCCCAAATCTGCTCAGCTGGTAAATCTAAATTGGTTACATAAAGACTATAACGATAGGTATATATTTGTTCGTCAAAAAGCAACAACCTGCCTGTTGCCTTTTTTAGTTTAGTAATGTTTTTTCGGACAGCAACCATTCTACGAGGAGATTTCCAATCGGCAGATTGATAATAAAACTCACAGATCTCTATACCATCTTTGATGCTTATCCAATTAGTTAAACTTCTAAGTTCTCTCTTTATGGTTGGATAAAATTTTACGGCTACTACATAGTTAAGGCTTTTGGAATCTAATTCGCTTAAAAAATCTTGACTATAAAAACCACTATCGCACCGTACTAAGCCTACTTTTTTACTGCTTAAAACTTCCAATGTTTCTGCTAAAAATAATTTTGCACTACTTGTTGCTCCTGTGTTTCCTTGTCGCATCCACGCATTGGCAATCATACGGACTTCGGGTATAAATGCCATTAATGGATGATGTGAGTTGCGCCCAGGTTTTTTAGAATTGTATCCTTTCTTTGCGCCTTGTTGTTCTCCATAACGAGTAATAACAGTGCTATCTAAATCTAAAGTTACATTATTAAACTGTAGTTGATTAAAAAACCAATGAAACAAAGGAACAAAGGTTTCAGTGTTTCTTTTCCAATCAAATTTATTAAAGAACCTACTGTACGTACTTTGTGAAGGAGCTTGTTTCCAATCAAAAATCTGCTTTAAAACATCATCATAACGCAAATAGGCTGAATGACTAAATCTTCCTGCTCCAATCCAAATGCTTGTCCAAAAACATTCTAATATTTGTGTTGGTTCATAGCCTCGATTAGAGCCTTTATCGGGTAAAGGAAGATTTAATAATTCTTCTTTTATTTTACACGCATCAAGCATGTCTTTCATTAGTTTCATCCCTCCCCAAGCAGTTACTTGATGATCGCTAAATTCAATAGTATCTATGACACCCATCTGGTGATATGTTTTAGTTAACGAAAACTATGTATTTATTACAATTTAAACAAATTATTAAATCCTAATGCATGATTTGGGTTAAAAAAAGTTTACTT
>JAULXA010000315.1:429-5241 GCA_032118875.1 Flavobacterium sp. | reverse complement strand
AACACTTCCTAATTTATTATTATTTCCTTCCGCTTTTTTATTCGTTAATCCTAAAACATCAAAAACAAAAATGTCTAAAGTTGCTTTCAATTCAGCTAAATCAGTTGCAGAAATCGTTTCTTTTTTATCATTCAATACATTTATAATTCTAACCGCTTCAAATAATTGTGCGATTAAAATCGTAGTATTGAAATCGTCATTCATCGCATCATAACACGCTTTTTTCCATGTTGTAATATCAACTGAAGATGAATTGCTAGCTTCAATTTTCGATAAAACATCCATAGCTTCCATCAAACGATTGTAGCCTTTTTCACTCGCCATCATCGCTTCATTAGAAATGTCTAAAACACCACGATAATGCGCTTGCATAAAACAAAAACGCACTACACTTGGGCTAAATTCTTTTTCGAAAAAATCATTTTTACCATCTAATAATTCCATTGGTAAAATATAATTTCCAGTACTTTTGCTCATGCGTAAACCGTTCATGGTAAGCATGTTAGTATGCATCCAATAGTTTACAGGTTTGTGTCCATTGCAAGCAGTTCCTTGTGCAATTTCACATTCGTGATGTGGGAATTTTAAATCTAATCCACCACCATGAATATCGAAAGTTTCACCTAAGTATTTTGTACTCATGGCTGTACATTCTAAATGCCAACCCGGAAAACCAGCTCCCCAAGGTGAATTCCAACGCATAATATGTGCTGGAGAAGCGTTTTTCCAAAGGGCGAAATCTTGTGGATTTTTCTTTTCCGATTGGCCGTCTAAATCTCTTGTATTGGCAAGTAAATCTTCAATATTTCTATTGTTTAATTCGCCGTAATTTAAACCGCGTTTGTTGTATTCTAACACATCAAAATAAACCGAACCTTGACTTTCATAAGCAAAACCAGTTTCAATTAATTTTTGTGTTAATTCTATTTGTTCAATAATATGTCCTGTTGCCGTTGGTTCAATAGTAGGAGGTAAGAAGTTGAAGGTTTCTAAAACTCTATGAAAATCAACCGTATATTTCTGTACAATTTCCATCGGTTCTAATTTTTCTAAACGAGATTGTTTTACAAATCTGTCATTTTCTACATCACCATCGTCTGTTAAATGCCCGGCATCTGTAATATTTCGTACATATCTAACTTTGTAACCTAAATGCAATAAATAACGATAAATCATGTCAAAACTCATAAAAGTTCTCACATTTCCTAAATGCACATTGCTATAAACGGTTGGTCCACAAACATACATACCAATTTGACCTTCGTGAATCGATTTAAAATTTTCTTTTTTTCCCGATAAAGAATTATACACCTGAAGTGGATTGGTTTGGTAAAGTGACATTTTACTTAATTTATTGTTGCTTAATTTTTTATTTTTTGAAGCTTATCCTGCTTTCCGCTACAATCTTTTTATTTGCTGGTTTTGATAACCATCAAATAAAAAGGATTTTCACTTCAATCAGGGCTAGTTAAAATCTCGTATCTAATTTAATATAGTCCAAGAATTCTCTTTTTACTTTTTCCTCTTTAAATTTTCCACCGAATTCTGAAGTAACTGTGCTACTTTCAATATCTTTAATTCCACGAGAATTCACACACATGTGTTTTGCGTCAATTACACAGGCTACATCTTGAGTATTTAATACTTCTTGTAATTCTTTTACAATTTGAATCGTTAAACGCTCTTGAACTTGTGGTCTTTTTGCATAAAACTCCACAATTCTGTTCATTTTAGATAAACCTACGACAGTTCCGTTTGAAATGTAAGCAATATGAGCTCTACCATATATAGGTAATAAATGGTGTTCACATGTAGAATACACTACAATGTTTTTCTCCACCAACATTTCTCCGTATTTGTACTTATTATCAAAAGTAGAAGCGCTTGGTTTTTTATTTGGGTTTAATCCACCAAAAATTTCTTTAACAAACATTTTTGCGACTCTGTTTGGTGTTCCTTTCAAACTGTCGTCTGTTAAGTCCATACCAAGAGTTAATAAAATGCTTTCCACGTCTTTTTTTATTCTTGTAATTTTTTCCTCGTCAGAAATATCAAAAGCGTCCTCTCTAACTGGATTATGTGTGTTTGTGGCAATGTGATTGTTGCCTATTTCGTCGTTATGTTCTTCGTTATTAATCATCATACCTATAATTTGCAAATTACTGCAAATATATACATTTCTGAATAAATTAGTTTTATAAAGTTTTGAAAGTAAATTCTGAAATAGATTTTTTTTGTTTTTCGTTTTGAAATTTAAAAAACCGACAAAAAACACATTAATTCGACGAAAAACACTGTGTTTTGTTAAAAAAGCAATTTATTAACTTAATGTTAATTAATTTTTTATTTTTGCTATATACAATCAACTCATACTTTACTAATTTCATACATAAAATGAAAAATTTTATATTACTAATTTTTACTTTTTTAAGTTTTAATTCTATTTATTCACAAACTTCTTGTAATGATTTAGGACCAATTTGTTCAGGAGGTATTTTACCTACACCAAGTTTAACTGGAGTCCCGAGTTTTGGAAATCCAGGCTGTTTAAGTAGTGCGCCCAATCCCAATTGGTATGTTCTTAAGGCTGGTTTTTATGGAGATTTAATTTTTGATTTAAGACAATCAACAAATGCAACACCTCCAGTTCCAATTGATATTGATTTTGTTTGTTGGGGACCATTTACCACTGCGCCTGATTGTTCTGATTTTAGTTTGGCGCATTGTGCCTGTCCTTCTGATAATTTTGTGCCAAATCCAGCGGTTCCTCCAATCCCTGCCACAGTTCATAATACAGGAGTTTATCCAATAGGAAATGTTGTAGACTGTAGTTATTCTGGTAGAGCTGTTGAACAATTAATAATCCCTAATGCCTCGCCTAATACTTATTATATTTTATTGATAACTAATTTTTCTGGACAAGCTGGTAGTTTTGTAATGACTCAGACAAATCTTAATGCGCCAGGTGCTGGTTCAACTAATTGTGATGTAGTTTGTGGAGTAAAATTAGGTTCTACCGCTTTAACTACTTTTCCAGATCCGCCAGCAACGAACACAATTTCAATTTGTAATGGTACAACTAGTTCATATAATTTACACTGTAATTTTGAAAACCCACCAGCAAATCAAGCTACTTTACCTTATAAATGGTATTTAAACAATGTTTTGCAGCCAACTTTAACTACAAAGTCCATTACGGTTACTCAATCTGGTACTTGGAAAGTGGAAGTATTGCATCCTGATTGTACAATACTGTCTAATGATTCTGTAAATATTTATTTTGGTTCAACACCAGTTTTAACTGCTCCACCTACTCAATTAGGACCGTTAGGAGATTGTAATCCAACGTTTGATCTAACAGCTTTAATAGCAGGGATGTTTACCGCACCACAAAATCCATCCGATTATACAGTTTCGTTCTTTGATGATTTAGGGGCATCACTTACTTATACGTTTCCAGTGACTGGTCAAATTGCAAATCCTTCTGCTTATCAACCAAACCCAGCTGTTGATACAGTTATATATGTTAGAGCAAGAAATAATACTTCATCTGAGTGTGTAGATGCTGATGATGTTTCATTTTTATTAGATGTAAGATGTACAAACAATGCTACTGCTATAGGAAATACAGTTTGCGTTGGAAATGTTGGACAGTTAACTTTCTCTGGACCACCTAATGCCATAGTTGATTTTAATAATGGTACAAATTTTTATAATGTTTCAATTCCTGCTTCTGGTACTGCAACTTGGACAACTCCATTGGCATTTATGACAGCTGGAACATATAATTACACTATAACTAATGTTGCTGCAGGTTCACCAGTAGTAAATACACCACTTAATAATATAGTAACAATTACTGTAGTAGATAATAATACTGTTTCTGCAGCGTCATATTCTCCTACTTTATGTGTGAACACTGCGATGTTGCCAGTAATAACACATGCTACAACAGGTGCAACAGGTATTGGAACTCCATCAAATTTACCTGCAGGTGTAACAGCTACATGGTCAGCAAATACAATAACTATCGGTGGTATGCCATCTGTGTCAGGGGTTTTTAACTATTCGATTCCATTAACTGGAGGCTGTGGTTCGTTTAGCGCTACAGGAACTATTAATGTTACGGCAGTGCCAACAGCAGTAATCACATACGCAGGAACTCCATTTTGTTCTAATGATGTAACAGTACAACCAGTAATATTCTCGGGAACAAGTGGTGCTTTTGCAGGAGGAGTATTTTCTTCAACTCCAGGATTAACACTTGATGCTACAACAGGAGCAATCACGCCAAGCACAAGTACACCAGCAACTTATTTAGTTACGTATACGATTCCAGCAAGTGGAGGTTGTGCTGCCATTCCAGTTACTACTTCAGTAACCATTACGGCATTGCCAGCAGCCACAATTTCATACGCAGGTACTCCATTTTGTACTAATAATGCAACACCACAATCGGTAACTTTTACAGGAACTACTGGAGGAATTTATTCTTCAACAGCTGGATTAACAATTGATGCTACAACAGGAGCCATCACACCAAGTACAAGTACAGCAGGAAGTTATCTTGTTACTTATACGATGGCCGCTGCTAATGGTTGTCCTTTACAGACAGCTACTACTAATGTAACAATAACTGCCGCACCAACAGCAGTAATCACATACGCAGGAACTCCATTTTGTTCTAATAATGCAACAGCTCAAACGGTTACATTTTCAGGAACAAGTGGTGCTTTTGCAGGAGGAGTATTTTCTTCAACTCCAGGATTAACACTTGACGCTACAACAGGATCCATCACGCCAAGCACAAGT
>JAULXA010000315.1:0-333 GCA_032118875.1 Flavobacterium sp. | reverse complement strand
CAATCGGTAACTTTTACAGGAACCACTGGAGGAACGTATTCATCAACAGCTGGATTAACAATTGATGCTACAACCGGAGCCATCACACCAAGTACAAGTACAGCAGGAAGTTATCTTGTTACTTATACGATGGCCGCTGCTAATGGTTGTCCTTTACAGACAGCTACAACTAATGTAACAATAACTGCCGCGCCAACAGCAGTAATCACATACGCAGGAACTCCATTTTGTTCTAATAATGCAACAGCTCAAACGGTTACATTTTCAGGAACAAGTGGTGCTTTTGCAGGAGGAGTATTTTCTTCAACCCCAGGATTAACAATTGACGCTACA
>JAULXA010000314.1:0-6542 GCA_032118875.1 Flavobacterium sp. | reverse complement strand
TATCGAAACCATTTCCTAAACCTGCAAAACCGTTCCCGAAAATATCGTTTCTTTTATCACCAGATTGAATGTTAATTAAACCTTTTCCTGTTCCATCAAATTGTTTTGTGATTGAAATGGGTGCAATTGGCGCATCTGAACCTACATTATAATTTCCTGAATTGCCGTCTTTGTCTTTGTAAGCGATTTTAATCGCCGTAATTTCTTTTTTGTCGTTACGCTTCACACCAGTGAAAGAAACTTCAAAATCGAACTTCTTAGCATCTGTTTCGTCTTGTTTCAATTGTGCGTCGGTCATCGCTTTGTCAATTCTCAACTCGAAACTATTGTTTTTAGGTTGAGACAATTGCTGTAAGCGATTGTTTTGAGCAAAAGTAGTACTTGGCAAAAAAGTTATGGCGCTTGCCAATACGAATCCTTGAAATAACATTTTAGCGTTCATAATAATTTAAGTTTTAATTTTCTTGTCCAAAAATATAATTTTTATGAAAAATGAAAAACTAAATTTTTGTTAATTAACGGGTTTTAACAAAAAAGGATCGCCAAACTGACAATCCTTTAATTTTATAACTAAACTCTTTATTCTTCTCTTGGTGTTTTCGGTCCCTTTGGTCCTTTTGGTCCTTTTGGTCCTTTTGAATCATCTAAATCAGAATTTTTCATTTCTTTTTTGATTTGTTTCTCGATTCTCATTTCTATCTTTTTTCCTTGACGTTCCATTTTTTCTTCAAAAACCTTCATTTCTTGCTCAAATTTCTTCATATTTGGCTCAAATGACTTCATTTTATCTTCAAAAACTTTCATTTCCATTTCGAATTTTTTCCAATCTCCTTCTTTCAATTTCATGTTTTTTTCAAAAACGCTCATATCTTTTTCAAATTTAGCCCAAGCTTTTTTATCATTTGAATTTGATGGAGCTTCTGGTGCTTCAGGCATCTCAGGTGCTTCAGGAAAATTGATATCTAAAACTGGAGCTTGTGGCATTTCTGGAACTTCCATATCTTCCATATCCATTGGAACGGCAATTGCTTTATTGACCGAAATAATTTCTAATTCTCCATCTTCATTACCTGCAATTTCATCTTCCTCATCTTCATTTAATCCAATGGCGAAGCTGTAAGTATCATTTTTACCTTTAGACACATTGATGTAAATTGGTTCAATGGCTTCATCACTATCTACTTTATGATTGGCTTTTTTTCCTTTGTTGTCATTTAAAATAATGTTGATAGCCGTAATTTCTTTATCCGAGTTTCTCTTAATTCCTTTAAAATTTAAATCGATTTTATATTCTCTTTTAAATTGTTCCGAATAACCTTTTAATTGACTGTCAGTTGAAGAACTTTGAATCACATACTTTTGATCTGTTTTGATTTTTTGAATTGCATTTGAAAATCTCTCTTTTGCAATGACTTTTACTTGAAATAGCATAATAAATGCTACTAAAACCGGAATTACAATAGCGTATTTTAACGCATTTTTCTTGTTGGATTGATTTGTGTTTAACATAATGATTCGTTTTTTGATTGATGATTGATTAAATGTATTGATGATTGAAATATGCTGTGGTTGTAATGTGATTCTCAGCATGGTTTTTTGATAGTGCTTTTTATCCGAAACTTGCTGAATAGCGTAACTATCTGCTAAAAACTCTAAATTTTGTACGATACTTTTTCGGTACAACCAAACGATTGGATTGAACCAAAATAGAATAATAAAAAACTGCGCCAACAACGTATCGAAACTGTGTTTTTGCATGGAATGCGCTTCTTCATGTTTCATTATATTTTGCAATTCAACCGGATTGATGAGTTCCTCATTGAAAACTATATAATTAAAGAATGAAAAAGGTGTGTGCACTAAATTCGTATTGATATAAACCAATTTATTTTTCTTTTCCGAATTAGAAACTTTGATGATTTTAAACAATTTGAAAAAATCGAATAAAGTCTTAATTAAAAATCCGAAACAGATAATTCCATATACCAAAAACAAGATTTCTTGGTTAGTTAAGATGGGTTCTTGTGCCACTTCATTAGAAATTTGTACGATTTTCGGCCCATTACTTTCAATAGAATTTCTAATTACTTCTTTGACTTCGTAATATTCAATTTTAGTAAAAGTTACGAATGGCAATACTAATGAAACGAATAAACCTGAAAGTAAAAACCATCTCGAATGTTTGTAAAACGTTTCTCTAGAAAGTGCCAATTGGTATACCAAATAAAACAATACAAGTAAAGCATTGACTTTTAATATGTAGGTGAAAACGGTTTCCATACCTATTTCTTTTTCTCGATGATATTTAAAATCTCACGAAGTTCGTCTGCCGATATTTTTTCTTCTTCAGCAAAAAACGAAACCAAATTTTTGTATGAATTACCAAAGTAATTCTGAATAGCGGTTTTCATAAAGGTTTTTCTGTATTCTTCAATATCCACAATGGGATGATATTGATGCGTATTTCCATACGCATTGTAAGAAACATATCCTTTTTCTTCTAAATTTCTGATAATTGTAGAAAGTGTGTTATAGTGTGGCTTGTCTTCAGTAAACTCGGCCAAAACATCTTTTACAAAAGCTTTTTTTAGCTTCCATAAAATGTGCATCACTTCTTCTTCTTTATTGGTTAACTTTTGCATAACTATAATTTTGTTATACAAACCTATAACTATATTTTTAGTTACACAACTATATTTGTAGTTATTTAACTATTTTTAACGTTTAACTTTTCCTTTTCTACTAAATTATACACGTAAATTCCGATTAAAGTTCCAATAAAACCAAGTGATCCCATAAACAACCAATTTGTTTGATACCCGTATTTATCAATAATAGTCATTCCTAATTTTGCACTTAAGATATGAGCTAAACTATAACTCATAGCAAAAATAGCCATGTATCGACCTTGATGATGTTTTGGAGCACGACTCAAAGCAAAAGCGTTTGAAAAGGGAAAATTGAACATTTCTGCGAAGGTCATGAATAACATCATAATTAGTAAAATTCCAGCCCAAGTGTTCACTAACATTAAGAATAAACTAATGGTCATTAAGAAACAACCCAAAATAATTACTTTCAGTTTGTCTTTTTTGTTTTTTTCAATATAGTTCACAATTGGCATTTCTAAAAAGAAAACTAACACACCATTTAGAGTTAATAACAAACCTGTTTGTAGTTCGGTTAACCCGAATTGTTCTCTATGATAAATTGGAATAGTCGTAAACAATTGGAAAAACATAATTCCAACAATTAAGGTTGACGCTAAAAACAACCAATAAATTTTATCTTTAAAAACTGATTCTACCAAAACGTCACCAGGATGTTCTTTATCTAAATACGTTGATTTTTTCTTCTCTTTTACTTTAATCCAGAAAATTAAAATGGCTAAAATACATGTTGCTCCATCTACCCAGAATAAACCTTTGTAGCCCACACTCATGATTATCAACCCACCTAAAGCTGGTCCGGCAGCAAAACCTAAGTTAATCGCTAAACGTACTAAAGTTAGCGCTCGAGTTCTGTTTTCTGGTTTCGCATAAGCTCCCAATGAAACGAACATTGCTGGTCGAAACATATCTGAAACCGTCATGATTAAGAACATACTAATACATAAACCGTAAAATGAAGTAACAAATCGTAATCCAAAAAACATCAGACCACTAACTAGTAAACTAAATATCATTATTTTATAAAATCCAATGGTATCTGAAAGCTTTCCACCTAACCAAGAACCTAACATAGAACCTATACCAAAAAAGACCATTATGGTTCCCACTTGCGATAACGAAAAATGTAAATCTTCGTGCAAGTATTTGGACAAAAATGGCAAAACCATAGTTCCAGCTCTGTTGATAAAAGTAACAAGTGTAAGAATCCAAACCTCGCGAGAAAAACCCTGAAAGTTAGAAATGTAGTTGCGAAATGCTTTCTGAATCATAATAAAATATCTGATACAAATTTAGACAAATAACTTGTTAAAATATGTTATTTTTGTGAAAACAATTTTATGAAATTTGTTAATTTACACACTCATTTTTATACGAATTCTGATTCCATTTTAGAAATTGTAAATCAATATCCGCATGAATTTTCAGAAGAAATTCCGCTATATTCTATCGGGATTCACCCTTGGCATATTGACGACAACCGTTTGAACGATGATTTAAAAATAATTAAAGTAAAACTTTCAACAAAAGAATGTATTGCATTGGGGGAATGTGGATTAGATAAACGCATAGATAAAATCTATAGTACTCAAATCGACGTTTTTGAGTCGCAACTGGACCTTTTACACGAAATTTCAAAGCCTGTTATTTTGCATTGTGTAGCTTCCTTTGACGAAGTGATTTCCTGTAAAAAAAATAGCGGACTCACCTCCCCTTTTATCATTCATGGGTTTTCAAAAAATGTTCAAGTGGCGAAACAATTATTGCATCAAGATTTCTATTTATCTTTTGGAAAATACTTACTTAGAAATCCAGAATTAGGAGAAGTGTTTCAACAAATCCCGAATGAAAAAATTTTCTTAGAAACAGATACAATTGTGGAAAGTTTGGAAGAAGTTTATACTTTTGCAGCAAAATGTAAAAACATTTCTGTAGACGAAATGAAAGAAATAGTTTGGAACAATTACCAAACCGTTTTCAAACAAAACAAATAAGTTATGGCAAAATGGCAAGAAAGAGCCGCTTTATTATTTAAAGAAGAAGGCTTAAATAGATTAAAAAATTCAAACGTATTAGTTGTGGGTTTAGGTGGTGTTGGTTCATTTGCAGCCGAATTTTTAGTTCGTGCAGGCGTGGGGAAAATGACAATTGTAGATGGAGATACTGTCGATATTACAAATATTAACCGACAACTACCCGCTTTACACAGTACAATTGGACAACCAAAAGTTACGGTTGTTGCAAATAGACTAATGGACATCAATCCAGAATTGAACTTAACTTGCGTGGAAGAATTTTTATCTCCAGAACGCGCTTTAGAAATTGTAACACCTGAATTCGACTATGTTTTAGACTGTATTGACAGTATAACACCAAAATTGAATTTAATAATTGCCGCCAAACGTAAACGTGTGAAAATTATTTCTTCGATGGGTGCAGGTGGAAAAATGGAAGTTTCTAAAGTAAAAGTCGCAGATATAACCAAAACCGAAAATTGTTTTTTAGCTAAAACGATTAGAAAACGCCTTAAAGAGCATAAAATAGATAAACTAAAAGTGGTTTTTTCTTCTGAAATTCAGGATGAAAGTAGTTTAAAGATGACAGACGGTTCTAACTACAAAAGATCCTTTTATGGTACCAATAGCTGGATGCCCGGACTTTTTGGCTTACACGCCGCAGAAACGGTCGTAAAACACTTGCTTAAGGAATAAAAAAAGGCTGATTTTAAAATCAGCCTTTTTTATTAAACTATTTTTTCGCTAAATACGCTTGAACGTTATTAAAAATACGTTCTTCAATATTTGAAATGTCTTCTTTTACAAATTTCTCTCCTAAAATATTTTCGTACAATTCGATATATCTTTCAGAAACGGAAGCAACATACTCTTCATTCATTTCTGGAATTTGTTGCCCTTCTTTCCCTTGAAAACCATTTTCAATTAACCAACGACGTACAAATTCTTTAGACAATTGTTTTTGCTCTTCGTTATTATTTTGTCTTTCTTGGTATCCTTCTGCATAAAAATAACGAGAAGAATCTGGTGTATGAATTTCGTCAATTAATACAATTTTACCTTCTTTAGTTTTTCCGAATTCGTATTTCGTATCTACCAAAATTAAACCTCTAGATGCTGCAATTTCAGTTCCTCTTTGGTATAAATCTCTGGTGTATTTTTCTAAAACTAAATAATCTTCTTCAGTCACAATTCCGTTAGCTAAAATCGCTTCACGAGAAATATCTTCATCGTGCGAACCATTATCCGCTTTCGTTGTTGGCGTTATAATTGGTGTAGGAAATTTATCATTTTCTTTTAAACCTTCTGGCATCGTAACACCACAAATCGTTCTTTTTCCTAAAGCATATTCACGAGCGGCATGACCCGATAAATACCCACGAATTACCATTTCTACTTTGAAAGGCTCACATAAATGTCCGACAGCCACATTTGGATCTGGAGTAGCGATTAACCAATTTGGAACAATATCTTGTGTTAATTGCATGAATTTTGTTGCAATTTGATTCAAAATTTGTCCTTTATACGGAATTCCTTCAGGTAAAACGACATCAAAAGCAGAAAGTCGATCTGTAGCAATCATAACTAATAAATCGTCATTGATATTGTAAACTTCTCTTACTTTTCCTCTGTAAACCGATTTTTGACCTGTAAAATTAAAATTTGTAGTGGTAATAGTGTTCATTTTGTTGTGTTGTTTATTCTGAAGTAATTTCAGAATTTGTTGTTGTGGTGCAAAAGTAGTTTTTAAATCATTTTTGAACAAAAAAAAGAGATGTTTATTTAACATCTCTTTTAATTTTAATCCGTATTCTCGATACTTTTATAAGCATTAATGACAGCTTTCACTAATCTGTGA
>JAULXA010000313.1:0-3302 GCA_032118875.1 Flavobacterium sp. | reverse complement strand
TTCTTCAATTTTTTCTAATAATTTTTCCACATCAGCTACTTGTTCTGGTGTTAATTCTTTAGTTACTTGTGGAATTCTATCAAATCCAGAAGATAAAATTTCTAAACCTCTAGATTCTAATTCTTTCTGAATGGCTCCGAAACTTTCAAAAGGCGCGTACATTAAAATTCCGTCTTCATCATCAGCGAAAATTTCTTCTACACCGAAATCAATCATTTCTAATTCTAATTCGTCAATATCTTGTCCAGCTGCAGGAATTCTGAAGTTACATGTATGATCAAACATAAATTCAACAGAACCTTGTGTGCCCATTGTTCCATTACATTTATTGAAATAACTTCTAATATTCGCAACTGTTCTGTTGTTATTATCCGAAGCGGTTTCAATTAAAATCGCAATTCCGTGTGGTGCGTAACCTTCAAATAAGATTTCTTTATAGTTTGCAGTGTCTTTATCTGTTGCTTTTTTAATGGCGCGTTCTACGTTTTCTTTTGGCATATTTACTGCCTTCGAGTTTTGTATAATAGCTCTTAAACGTGAATTAGCATCAGGGTTTGGACCACCTTCTTTAACTGCCATTACAATATCTTTACCAATTCTGGTAAATGCTTTAGCCATTGCCGACCAACGCTTCATTTTTCTTCCTTTTCTGAATTCAAACGCTCTTCCCATTTCTCGTTTTGGTTTTTTTAATATTCCTGCAAAAATAAAATAAGCAAGCAGTAAAAAAAAATGTTTGACAGTTTTTTTTATACTTTCCAATTATTTCCGATTAAAGAATATTTCAATTGCTTTATCTTTGTCCGATGCAAAACCCATTTTTTCAACCTTTTTCAACCGATATTTCAGGAATTTCTTTACCTGAAAAATTCACGTTTCCGTTTTATTATCAGCCACACCAACTAAGTGAAATTGCCGCTACAGCTTTGCAAAATCATTTAGAAACACAAACTGATTTTGATCATAATTTCGGTTTAGATGCCACTCAAAATGGATTAGTAATAGGGAAAATGTTTGGTGTTTTGGTTTGTCAGAATGAAAACGGTGAATTAGGTTATTTATGGGCGTTTTCAGGGAAATTAGCTAATGAAAATCATCATAACTATTTTGTACCAACAGTTTTTGACATGTTAACAGAAAATAGTTTTTTTCGTAAAGAAGAAAAATTATTAAATGCATACAATCGTAAAATTGAAAATTTAGAAATTGATTCTAATTATTTGAAGACTTTGGAGAATTTTAATCAGTCCAAAATTCAAGCAGAATCGGAATTACAACAACAAAAAACGAGAATAAAAGAACAGAAAATACTTCGTGACGAAAAGAGAAATCAATTAGCTCCAACTTTAAGTGAAGAAGATTTACAACATCTTAATTTTGAATTGTCGGAAGATAGTAAGCAAGAAAGTATTTTGTTGAAAAAAATGACAAAATATTGGAAATTGACTTTACAAAGTCTAGAAGAAAAAGTTACTGTTTTTACCAATGAAATCAATCAATTAAAAGAAGAAAGAAAAGCGAAATCGGCTGCTTTACAACAAAAATTATTTGCCGAATATTCGTTTTTCAATCAATATAAAGAAAAGAAAAGTTTAGGCGAAATTTTCAATAATAATCCGCCCGCTGGAGCAGGAGAATGTGCTGCTCCAAAGTTATTACATTACGCTTTTCAACATAATTTGAAACCCATTTGCATGGCAGAATTTTGGTGGGGACAATCGCCCAATTCTGAAGTGCGCCAACACAAGCAATTTTATCCGTCTTGCAAAAGTAAATGTGAACCTATTTTAATGGGACATATGTTGTACGATTTAGAAATGGAAGAAAATCCGTTTATTATGAATCATGCAGAAGGAAAAGATATTGAAATTGTGTACGAAGATGAAGTAATGCTTGCCATAAATAAACCTACAGAATTTTTATCGGTTCCTGGAAAAACCATTTCCGATTCGGTTTACGCTCGAATTAAGGAAAAATATCCTGAGGCAACTGGTCCGCTAATTGTCCACCGATTAGATATGTCGACTTCCGGAATTATGATTATCGCGAAAAATGAATCGACTGCGGTGCAATTACAAAGTCAGTTTATCAATCGAACCATTAAGAAACGTTATGTCGCTTTATTAGATGGTTTATTGGAAAAATCTCACGGTTATATCGATTTGCCTTTAAGAGTAGATTTAGATGATAGACCAAGACAATTAGTTTGTTACGAACACGGAAAACCTGCGCAAACCAAATGGAAAACCATTGAAGTGAAAAACGGAAAAACGAAAGTGCACTTTTATCCCATTACGGGAAGAACGCACCAATTACGAGTTCATGCTTCTCACAATTTAGGGTTACACACTCCAATTGTTGGTGATGATTTATACGGCACAAAAGCTGATAGATTGCATTTGCATGCTGAATATATTCAGTTTGAACATCCGATTACAAAAGAAACGATGGAGATTGTGGTGGAAGCGGAGTTTTAGGTTCTATAACCCTTCGAGGGTTCAAAACCCTCGAAGGGTTATAGAAATTCTTCATTAAATTCTGTTATTAAAAAATTAGAATTATGAAATTCTATAAAATTTGAAATATTTCCAAACATATCAACAACTTCATTTCTTTTTAAATTTGTGTTTTTTGTTGAAATAATTGTTTCGTATGAACTCCAAGGATACAAATTCATGCTTTTACAAAAACCGTGTTGAACAGGATTGTTGTGTATGTAATAAATTAGTTTTTTTAAATATTCTTCTGAATCAATTTGTTTTCTTTTAAACTTCGATTGAAAAATTTTTCCAGTTCTTTTGTGTTTTTTATTTATAGCTTGTGTGTAAGCATTTAAGAAATGAGAAAATTGTTTAGAAGCATCAATAACTTTTGGTTTTTCAACAGTTGTATATGATAATTCATCTTCAAAAATTTCTTCACTAGTTTTTATTCTGACAGCAATATGAAAATGGTTTTTCAATAAACACCAAGCATAAGTATCTGCAATTGGATTGATGTATTTTGCATAAAGTTTTAAGAAGTGATAGTAATTATCAGTATCAAAGAAAATATTTTCTCCATTATTTCCTTTGTTGTAGATATGATAATAATTTCCGGCAATTATTGGTGTGATTATTTGCATTTGTATTAATTTTTTTATGGCTTGTATAATACAAATATAACAAAATAATTTAAACCCTCAAAGGGTACAAGACCCTTCGAGGGTTTAAATTAAAAGAGTACATTCTTCCCATCCAACCAAACACTATCAATCAAATTCGTAGCAAAACAATACGGGATTTCGTAAAAACTATGTAAAG
>JAULXA010000312.1:5168-10118 GCA_032118875.1 Flavobacterium sp. | reverse complement strand
ACTCATTCGAACCGCCGCTACATAATTTTGTTTTACTGCTTTTATGGCACGTGTTCTATTTGTAATGCGTTCGTCGCTATCCGCACGAGAAGTGGAATTTAACAACACCAAACCTTTCATGAATTCTGGATATAATTCGGCAAAAGCCAAAGCCACATAACCACCCATAGAATGTCCGACAAAAATCGCTTTTCTAATTTTTAATTCCGATAAAACTTGGTGAACGGCATCTGCCATATCTTCCATGGTGTGCACATAACTCAAACAATCGGTTTGTCCGTGACCCAATAAATCAATACAAACCACACGATTTTTTTTGGCTAAAACCGGCGCCAAATAGTTCCACATCGTACTGTTTTCCAAAAAACCATGCAATAATACTACCGCAGTGCCTTTTCCAGCATCAGTATAAGAAATTTTCGTTGTTCGTTGTTCGTTGTTCGTTGTTCGTTGTTCGTTGTTCGTTGTTGAAAACTTAATCCTGCAAAAATATAGTTTCTTTAATTAAAAATGTAAATTTGAGAAAAGGATTTTTTAGATTTATGAGTAAGATTTTAATAACAGGAAATGGTTTCGATTTATTTCATGGTTTACCAACTAAATATGGTCATTTTATGGCTGTGATGAAGATAATTGAAGATATTGAAGAAAAACAAGAATACGGATTTTATGATTTATTTGATGAAAATTTCGGTTTAGAGTTTTTCAATGATAATATGAGAATTCACGAATGCTTTAATGTAGATAAAATAATCTTTAATAAAGATTCTATTGAAGAGATAAAACATCTTTTACAAGAGAATTTGTGGTACAATCATTTTAAAACAGTTTTAGAAATAGATACTTGGATAGATTTTGAAATGGAAATTTATGAGTTTATCAAAGAAATAGATGATTTTAATGATACCTATAAAACTAATAATAATGAATCAGATTTTTTTTGGAAGTCGTCTAATTTTGATTTTGTAAAACATTTAGATTTTTTTGATGGAATAGAGATAAGAAGTGAATTTAAAGATAGAAAAAACAGATTAAATTATAAATTTATTTTTGATAAGTTAAAAGATTCATTAGTTCAATTTATTGAAATTTTTAATAAATATCTTTTGTTTATAGTAAATCAATTTTATGAAAATAATATAATTGAAGTTCGGTTGCCTTTTCAATTAATGGATAAAATATATACATTTAATTACACTCCAACTATTGAAAAAGTTTATCAAGAAAAAAGTATATTGATTAATTATCTTCACGGGAAAAGTTCTGAAAATAATATTGTTTTAGGAATAAATAATCTCCCTAAAATTTGTTTGGATAATCATTGTTTTTATTTCTTAAAAAAACGTCAAAGAATCAGTAATGGTACAAATATTGATTTTAATTTTGATGAGAATTTCTTTTCGTTTAAAAAACCTACAGTAGAAACAATATTTTACATTATTGGTCACTCATTAGATGAATCAGATAAAGATTACATAGAAAAATTATTTGAGTTTTTAGAAAATGATAAAACACAAAAAACTGAAATTTGTGTTTTTTATATTTCAAAAATTGATAAAGAGAAAAAAATTGATAATTTATTCAAAATAATCGGTCAAGATAAAATTATAAAATATGAAAGGTCGGATAATTTAAGATTCGTAGAATTGACTTTTCAAAATATAAGTATCGAATTTAAAAGAAATCTTACTTATAAAGAGAAGTATAACATTTCATAATTATAGTTAAAACCAAAACCCTATGTTCACTATCCTACAAATAAAAGAAGCCCATTCAAAAGTTAAAAGTGGTGCTGATTTTCCAAAATACATACAAGATATCATCGCACTTGGCGTGACTTCTTTCGAAACGTTTGTTTTTGATAATCATACCGATTATTACGGGAAAGATAATTATTTTACGTCATCTCAAGGGTTTTCGGAAACACTTCCTATTGCTAATAAAAGCGACATCGAACAATTTAAATCTGATTTAAAATCGCACCAACAAGGCCATACAGATTATATGACTTTCTTAAAGGATTGCGCCAAATCTGGTGTTGAAAAATGGATTGTGGTTATGGATAAAATGACGTGCAGTTACTACGACATAAACGGGGATGAAATGTTAGTGGAGAAAATTCCAACATTATAGCTATCATTCTAAACTTGTTTCAGAATCTCTTAAGTGCGGAGAAGCTAAAACAAGTTTAGCTTGACAAGTAAGAATAAAAAAAAACGGCTCACTTTCGCAAACCGTTCTATACTGTAAACTGTCACTGAGACTGAAAACTAAATCTTAAGAATTCATTATCGATTCAATTTCATCTGCTTCAATAGGAATGTTTTTCATTAAATTGAAAGGTTCTCCTTTTGGCTGAATCACCACATCGTCTTCTAAACGAATACCAAAACCTTCTGCTGGAATATAAATTCCTGGTTCTACTGTGAAAACCATATTCGCTTGCATTGGCTCGTGTAATAAACCATAATCGTGTGTGTCTAAACCTAAATGATGCGACGTTCCGTGCATGAAATATTTTTTATAAGCTGGCCAATCCGGATTTTCATTCTGCACATCAGCTTTTGTAATTAAACCTAAACCTAATAATTCTGAAGTCATAATTTTACCAACTTCTACATGATATTGTTTCCATAACGTTCCTGGCAACAACATTTTTGTAGCTTCGTTCTTCACATTTAAAACCGCGTTGTAAACCGCTTTTTGTCTTTCTGTGAATTTTCCAGAAACCGGAATCATACGTGTTAAATCTGAAGAATAATTGGCATATTCTGCACCAACATCTAACAAAATTAAATCGCCTGCATTACACACTTGGTTGTTTTCTATATAATGTAACACGTTTGCATTATTTCCTGAAGCAATAATTGGCGTGTATGCAAATCCTTTAGAACGGTTGCGTAAAAATTCGTGCGCTAATTCGGCTTCAATTTCATATTCTGTTACGCCAGGTTTTACGAAATTTAATAATCTTCGAACCCCTTTTTCTGTAATATTACAAGCATTTTGAATTAAATCTAACTCGATTTGGTCTTTTACAGAACGTAAACGCTGTAAAATTGGATTTGATTTTTCTACTTTATGCGCAGGATATTCGTTTTTCCACCATTTGATAAAACGGTCTTCACGCGTTTCCGTTTCAACGGCTGCTCTGTAATGTTCGTTCGTGTTAATGTACATCGTGTCGGCATACATCATCACTTCTTTCAAAACTTTATGGAAATCTTGTAACCAATATACCGATTTGATTCCTGCTACTTCAAAAGCTCTTTCTTTAGTCAGTTTTTCACCTTCCCAAATCGCAATATGTTCGTTGGTTTCTTTTAAAAATAAAATTTCTTTCAAATGCTCATAAGGTGCATCTGGAAATAGTAATAAAATACTTTCTTCTTGGTCAACGCCAGATAAAAAGAAAATATCTCTGTGTTGTGCAAATGGTAAGGTACTATCTGCAGAAACTGGATAAATATCATTCGAATTAAAAACAGCAACTCCGTTAGGCTTCATTTTCGCCATAAAGTTTTTACGATTCTTAATAAAAAGGTCACGGTTAATTGGTAAATATTTCATTCTTTTTGTAATTTAAATTTTATCAAAAATAAGTATTACGAAATAAATAATAGTAGCCAAATGGCGTTATTTTATATTTTTTCGAATTCTGCTGATATGTCGAGAGGAAATTCCTAAAAAAGATGACAAATAATGTAGTGGAACTTCGTTTAATAATTTCGGTTCATTTTCAAGTAGTTTTTTGTAGCGTTCTTCTGGAGTTAACGTCAATAAATCGATACGATAATCGTCAATTAAACAAATTTGTTTTTCAATTAACGTGTAATAAAAATCGTGAAAAGTTTTGTTTTCTTGTAATAATTTCTGAAAAGATTCTTGATCAATCACCCACAATTTGCATTCATGAATCGCCTTTACAAATTTTCGAGAAGGCACATCTAACAAAAAACTTTTTAATGAAGAAGTAAAGGAATTTTTTAAAGCTAAATAGGTAGTTTTTTCTTCATCATCCACCAATAAAGCATGTTGTAAAATACCTTCTTCAATGAAACAAAAGTATTTACACACTTCGTGTTCTTTCACTAAAAACTCATTTTTCTTTAAAGTTAAAGGTGTAAAAAACGATTTAAATTCTTCAAATAAAGTACTATTCATGTGATTTTGATGTTGTAAATTCAAAAATAATAACTTTCAAATGAATAGGTATCCAATTATTCTTTTAATTTTGAAGAAAATCATTTTCAATTAGTTTCAGATATGAAAAAAATAGTTTTAATATTTACTGCTTTCTTTTGTGGAGTTGTATTGGCTCAAGAAAAAGCACCTTATAAAATTTACGATAGAGTGGGTCAAGAAATGAGTTACAGCAAAATGCTATCCCTAACCAACAAAAGTGATGTGGTTTTATTTGGCGAAATGCATGACAATTCGATCATTCATTGGTTGCAATTAGAACTAACCAAAGATTTAGCTCAGAAAAAGAATTTGGTTTTAGGTGCCGAAATGTTTGAAGCGGATAATCAAGACGAATTAAACAATTATTTATCTGGAAAAATCAATCAAAAGCAGTTAGATACTACGGCGCGTTTATGGAAAAATTATCGTACAGACTATAAACCCTTAGTAGAATTCGCTAAAGAGAAAAAATTTAATTTTATCGCTACAAATATTCCTAGAAAATTTGCCAGTTTGGTTTATAAAAACGGTTTTCAAGTATTAGACACTTTGTCTATAGAACAAAAATCGTGGATCGCTCCATTACCAATTGCTTATGATCCAGAATTACCGGGTTATAAAGCCATGTTAGATATGGGCGAAGGTCATTCTAATGAAAATTTACCAAAAGCTCAAGCAGTAAAAGATGCGACAATGGCTTACTTTATCAGCAAAAATTTAAAACCTGAAACTACATTTATTCATTATAACGGCACGTATCATTCA
>JAULXA010000312.1:0-5158 GCA_032118875.1 Flavobacterium sp. | reverse complement strand
AAAAGTAAAAATTGTCACGATTGCTACTGTAGAACAAGATGATATTGTACGTTTTGAAAAAGAAAATCAAAATAAAGCGGATATAATAATTGTGGTAGATAAAGATGTCACAAAAACACATTAATATGAAAAAAATAGCATTCTCAGTTTTATTCTTATCCTTTCTTTTTGGATTTGCACAACAAAACGATTTTCAAGCAGTAAAATTTCAAAATATTGGACCAACTATTATGAGTGGTCGTGTGGTAGATTTAGCCGTAAACACAAATAATCCAACCGAATTTTATGCAGCTTATGCAACTGGTGGATTATGGCATACGGATAATAATGGTACGAGTTTCGAATCGATAATGGATACTGCTCCAACGCAGAATATAGGTTGTGTAGCGGTCGATTGGAAATCGGGTTTAATTTTAGTTGGAACAGGAGAAGTCAATTCTTCGCGTTCTTCTTATGCTGGAATTGGCGTTTTGAAATCAACCGACAATGGAAAAACATGGACTAATATTGGATTAACGGATAGTCATCATATTTCTAAAATTTGGATCAACCCGAATGATAACAATGAAATTGTAGTCGGAGTTTTAGGTCATTTGTATTCGAAAAATGAAGAACGTGGTGTGTTTAAAACTACAAATGGTGGAAAAACATGGACAAAAACGTTATTTATCAATGATGAAACTGGAATTATAGATATTAGTTTCGCACCAAATAACCCGAAAATTATGTTTGCGGCAGCTTGGGAACGCGAACGAAAAGCGTATAATTTCAAAGGAAATGGAATTGGTTCGGGAATCTATAAAAGTGAAGATGCTGGAACAAGTTGGACAAAAATCGAAGCGAATTCTGGTTTTCCAAGTAATAGTGGAATGGGAAGAATTGGTTTGACATCGTTTAACGAAAATATTGCGTACGCGATTGTGGATAATCAAAATTTACGTCCAAATTCAAAAAAAGAAAAATCTACAGATGCCAATACGAATTTGTTTGACACGGAAGTGATTGGTGCAGAAATTTATAAAACGACTGATGCTGGAAAAACGTGGAGAAAAACGCATAATCAATTTATTAATGATGCTTTTTATTCTTACGGATATTACTTTGCCGATATCACTGTTGATGAATCGAACGAAAACAGTTTATACATTTCGGCTGTTCCATTGCTTTTTTCTAAAGATGGTGGAAAATCCTTTAAATCATTAAGCAAAGATAATGTGCATTCAGATCATCACGTGTGTTGGGTGAATCCGAAAAATCCAAATCATGTCATTAATGGAAATGATGGTGGTGTCAATATTACTTACGATAACGGAAAACATTGGATAAAATGTAATAACCAAGCGGTGGGGCAATTTTACACAGTTAATGTGGACAATAAAGAAGTATATGAAGTGTACGGTGGATTGCAAGATAACGGCGTTTGGGCTGGTCCAAATACTTACGAACACAATGTAGATTGGTTGCAAGACGGAAAATATCCGTACGAATTTTTAAGCGGTGGCGATGGCATGCAAGTTCAAGTTGATACCAGAACCAATAACTTAGTTTATACAGGTTCTCAATTTGGAAGTTATACTAAAATTGATAGAAAATCAGGAAAAAGAGACTACATCACACCAAGAGCTGATAAAAAAGAAGAACCTTTCCGATTCAATTGGCAAACACCTATTTTATTGTCATCTCACAATCAAGATATTGTTTATTTTGGCGGACAATACGTTTTCCGATCTATGAATCAAGGTAAAGATTGGGAGAAAATTTCAACGGATTTAACTAATGGAAAAGTAGAAGGAAATGTGCCTTTTGGGACGATAACTTCTATGGCAGAAAGTAAGTTTAAATTCGGGCAACTGGTCGTGGGAACAGATGATGGAAACATTCATGTAACAAGAGATAGTGGTGAAAATTGGGTAAAAATCTCAACTAATTTACCTCAAGGATTATGGGTGTCTCGTGTGCGATTTTCAAACTTTAATAAAGAAAGAATTTACATCGCGTTAAACGGATATAGAAACGATATTTTTACGACTTATGCTTATGTTTCAGAAGATTTAGGTGCGAATTGGAAATTGTTAACGGAGAATTTCAACCAAAATGCAGCCAATGTCATTTTAGAAGATTCAGAAAATGAAAATATTTTATATTTAGGTACGGATAACGGTTTGTTCATTTCGATGAATAAAGGAAATACTTGGCAAGATTTTTCAAATGAAATTCCGAATGTTGCGGTTCATGATTTAGTGATTCAAAACAGAGAAAAAGATTTAATTGTAGCAACTCACGGTCGTTCTTTATATAAAGTGAATGTCGCAAATATTCAGCAAATTAATGAAACAATAAATACTAAAGGAATTGCGTTATTTAAAGTAGTAGATATTTATTTTTCTAAAAATTGGGGAAATACATCGTATGCTTGGGGAACGGAAAACAATCCGAATGTTGCCATTTGGTATTATTTGAAAGACAATTCAAATGTTGCAATTACGATAAGAAACAGCGAAGGAATTGTGGTTTTCAATCGTCAGGCTAAAGCCGAAAAAGGAATATTGAAAATGGATTACGATTTAAGCATCGAAGAGAAAACAAAAACTGCCATTGAGAAGAAAGAAGCTAAAATAAAAATCAGTCAAGCGGAGAACAAAAAGTATTATTTACCTGTTGGAAAATATACAATAGAATTAGAAGCTAGTGGAAAAAAAGAAACTCAAACATTAACGATAAAAGAAAAAAATGAGAATTAAAACCTTAATAATAGTAGCATTATCGTTCATGGGTTTTTCATGTACAGATGAAGATGACGATTTAGGTGCTGTGGAAGAACCACAATTAATCATAAAATTTAAGTTTGATCCTACACAAGTGAGACTAAACGGAATTGGGCAACCTTCAACAATCCCAGTTGGTAATTCAGCGCAATCACCAAGTTTTAATAGTATAAGCGCTCATTATTTAGAATTTACTCCGAATGCACTTACACAAGTTGGACAAGGAGCAATTTTGTATCACGCGCCAGAAACTACTTTAGGTGGCGCCAATGCAATCGATTTCAGTCAAGCTAAAATTGTTGGAGAAGGCGAAGCGTTTTTATCGATACCTTTAAAAAATATTCCACAAGGAAGTTATGAGTATGTACGTGTTTCGCTATCATATCAAAATTACAACATCAATGTTTTAGCTAGTGGAACCAATTATGTAGGGACTTTAGCAAGTTTCGTCGGATTCAATAATTACATAACAACGCATAGTGTTGCAGGAAATCCTTTTGTGGTTAACGATGATGTGTTACAAGGATATTGGGCGTTCGCCATTCCATCAGTTGGCTATTCAACTTCTGGGCAAACCGCTGCAGGAGCAACCACTGTTCCTAATCCTATTGCGACCACTTCACCTATTCCTGCAGGTTCTTGTTTGGTTACTGGAAAATTCGCCAATAATTTTGTAGTTACAGGTAATGAAACTAAGAATGTAGAAGTGCAATTGTCACTTTCAATTAACAATAGTTTTGAGTGGCAAGAAGTCGTTGTTGACGGAAAATTTGAGCCTTCTCAAGGAGAAAATGTTGTAGATATGGGTCTAAGAGGTTTGATTCCCAGTTTTACCGTTTTAAATTAACGCATAACCTATTGATATTCAACAAAAGTTAAACTCATTTAAAATCATTATAAATTATCTTTCAAAGGTTGTAAGTCTTACTTATAACCTTTATTTTTGCTTACATTATTCAAACTCAAATTAACTTTAACTATAATTATGGCAAAATCAGCATTTTTAAAGTCATCTATTGCAAAAAAATATTGGATGGCACTTACTGGATTGTTCTTATGTTTGTTTTTAGTTGGGCATTTATTAGGGAACTTACAATTGTTAGCGGGCAATAATACTGAAGCCGCTCTTCAATTTAATAAGTATGCTTTATTTATGACTTCTAATCCAGCAGTAAAATTACTTTCTTATTTAACGTACATTTCTATTATTTTCCATGCAATTGATGGAATTTATTTAGCAGTTCAAAACAAAAAAGCTCGTCCTGTAGCTTATGCAATGAATAATCCTTCTAAAAACAGTAGTTTTTCTTCAAGAAATATGGCTGTTTTAGGAACTGTTGTTTTAATTTTCATCGCTACACACATGGTGAATTTTTGGGCAAAAATGCATTTTGATAAAAACATCCCGTTACAAACTATTCATGTAGATAACATGGGACAAAAAATGACATTAGTAGTTGGTACACAAAATTCACAGTTTTTCCCAGCAGATTCACTTGCTTTAGCACAACAAGGATTGGAGATTAAGAACAGAACAGAATTTTTTAATAAACAGGCTAACATGAAAATGGGTGAAGGGTATAAAGATTTACACAAAGTAACTTATGCTTTTTTCAAAAGTAAAGGGAAGTTGTTTAATGCCATTCCAAATGAAGGGTTGTTTTTCACTTTGTTTTATGTGTTGTCTATGGCTGTTTTAGGTTTCCATTTATGGCATGGTTTTCAAAGTGCGTTCCAATCGTTGGGAGTTAATGGTAAATTTACACCAGCAATTAAAGTTTTCGGAAAAGCATTTTCAGTTATAGTTCCTATACTATTTGCTATTATTCCAATTTACATTCACTTTATTTCAAAATAAAAACATATGGCATTAGATTCTAAAATTCCTCAAGGTCATATTTCAGAAAAATGGACCAACCATAAGAACAATCTTAAATTAGTTGCTCCAAATAATAGACCAAAAATCGATGTAATTGTAGTAGGAACAGGTTTAGCAGGTGCTTCGGCAGCCGCTTCTCTTGGAGAAATGGGTTACAACGTAAAAGCATTCTGTTTTCAAGATTCTCCACGTAGAGCGCACTCAATTGCTGCTCAAGGTGGTATAAATGCTGCGAAAAACTATCAAAATGATGGTGATAGTACGTACAGATTATTTTATGATACTATTAAAGGTGGTGACTACCGTGCGCGTGAAGCAAACGTTCACCGTTTAGCAGAAGTTTCTTCAAATATTATCGACCAATGTGTGGCTCAAGGTGTTCCTTTCGCTAGAGATTATGGTGGATTATTAGATAACCGTTCGTTTGGTGGAACGCAAGTACAACGTACTTTTTATGCTGCCGGACAAACTGGACAACAATTATTATTAGGAGCATATTCTGCATTATCTAGAC
>JAULXA010000311.1:0-2270 GCA_032118875.1 Flavobacterium sp. | reverse complement strand
CGCCTGCTGTAGGACCAACTGGTGTGAAAGTATAAGTCAACGCGCCACTGTAATTCGTGATGGTAGAAACACCAGCTGATGAACACGTTGGTGCTGTTGTTGAAATTGTTGGTTGTGATGGAGTCAAAGGTGCAGTATAAGGCAAACTAGCCGAACAATCTATACTATCTGAAAAAGAAGCAGAAACAGTACAAGAAGATCCATTTGCAGTTAAACCAGGTATTGAATATGCAATCGGAGACGTAAAGGGAGCATTAAAAACTTGACTTCCTCCACATGAATTCACAACTGTCATAGTTCCCGTAGCTGGCGGATTTGAAAAAGTTACTTCACCTGAAAGGGTGTATAAACCCGGAGTAGTACAAGTAGTATTTGCAGTAATTGAACATGTTGTAACTAAATCACAAGGACTTGCTCCTACTGGGCTTAAAACGTAAGAATATCCACAAGCATCTCCAGCAAAACCATCTACCATAAGATATGCACATTCTCCAGCTGCTAAAGTAATATTTGGAGAAACCCATGTACCCCCAGTATAAGTGGGACTTGGAGCTTGAGACAGCCATGTCAAAGCCCCTGGGGTACCCGTAAAAATTGCCATTTGTAAACCGCTGTTTAAACCTGACAATGTACAGGCTCCAACAGTAAAGGACACTTGCCATGTACCTGCAGATGCGGCACAAAATGAAAACCAAGAATCATTATTAATTACAAATGGTACATCAGCACCATAACCCAAAGGACAAGCCGGACATACTGTAGCTAAATTATTATCTAAATTTCTAAAACCAAGCCCATTTCCACTTGGGAAATAACCTCCCATTGTTGTTCCATTAAATGTAGTTCCACAAGCATCAATAACAGAACCTGTAGAAACAGAATTATTTGAGGCTTCGGTAAATATACCAATACATATATCGTGAGTTCTATTATCTGGACCTCCAGCATCTGAACCATTGTATTGAATTAAATAAACCCCTCCAACTAATAGTCCTGTTAAAGACTGATAGGTTCCAGGGTCACCATTCAAAATTGTACATGCTAAAATTTGAGAAGCCGCAGAAGGCACACAAGTTGCATTTGGCCCATAAACAGACAAAACTCCTGGACCATTGGTTACGTTTCTTTTTATCAAGTTAAGAACCATGGTGGTACTTGTAGCTGTAAACCTGTACCAAATTGTTCTATTAGTTTGACCTACATAACTTGCACATTCTTCTCCAGCCTGAGTTGTCGCCAATGCTGTAGTTGTACATTGATATGGAGCATTGACTACTAAATCGGTAGCATTCGCACAATTATCATTTGCCGGCTGAGCATAACTTAACAATCCAACTAGAAAAGTTAGGCATAATAAAAATACTCTCATTATTCTTTAATATTAGATTTAGGAAAAATTTTAACCTCTGTGAACATATCAAGTTTTAAAACAACAGTCTCGTTTTCTTTTCTGTTTTGCTCAATTAAACATTTTTCATCATCAGTTAATGGTCTTGGCTTCACATCTGTTGACTCAACTGTTCCGGGAATAATGTAAACTTCAGTGTATTTTGCATTAAAACCGCAAATTTCACGAGATTTTACAACCATATTGCTATTACTCTTTTTACTTGAATCCGATTGTGATGCCTTGCTTTTAGCTTGACAAAATCCCGACAAAGAGAAAAGAGAAAAACAAATCAGTAGAAATAATTTTTTATTCATGGTTCAAAATTTAATTGTAAACTATTTAATGTTATTTTTAAAAAATGTATTTAAATTTGATTTATGTATTTTTGTAAAAGATTCGAACATTTAGAATCGATTAAAACACAAATAATCGGTTAAAAATATACTTATTTTGATAATATGTTAATTTTTAACCTTTTAATTCGATAAAATGCAAAAAAAAACGTTTATTAACATATTCTTAACTAATTTTTAACTTGAAAATCTACTTCGCATCTGATCAGCACTTTGGGGCACCCACTCCAGAATTAAGTTTTCCTAGAGAACAAAAATTCATTCAATGGCTTGATATTGTTAAGCAGGATGCTGATGCGATTTTTTTATTAGGCGATTTATTCGACTTCTGGTTTGAATACAAAACAGTTGTACCAAAAGGATTCGTAAGAGTTTTAGGAAAATTAGCAGAAATTAAGGATTCTGGTATTCCAATCTATTTTTTTGTAGGAAATCACGACTTATGGATGAGTGATTATTTCCAAAAAGAGTTAAATATTCCTGTTTATCACGATAATCAAGAATTTACTTTTAATGGTAAAACATTT
>JAULXA010000310.1:0-4812 GCA_032118875.1 Flavobacterium sp. | reverse complement strand
GATTACTGAAGCAGTACTTGGTTCTTTGCTTTCTTGTTTTTCTTCTTCGGCTTCAGCAACTTCAGTAGAAATTTCTTCAATTTTTTTGGTTAAAATTTCATAAGCACTTTCTCGGTCAATTTCTTCTGCATATTTTTTAACTAATTTCGATTTCGAATTAATGGTGTCAATTTCACCATCTGTTAAAATGTCCATTCTACTTTCTGGTGCACGCATCATAGTTGCTGCTAAAGGAGTAGGTATTCCTTTTTCGTTTAAAGCTGTAACTAAAGCTTCGCCAATTCCAAGTGAAGTTAGTAATTCTTCTGTTTTATAGAATTCAGAAGTTGGATAATTATCTGCAGTCTGGTTAATAGCTTGTCGGTCATTTGCTGTGAAAGCACGTAAAGCATGTTGGATTTTTAATCCTAATTGTGCTAAAACACCTTTCGGGATATCCATCGGATTTTGTGTAATGAAATATACACCAACACCTTTGGAACGAATTAGTTTAATAATCGTTTCAATTTGGTCTAATAAGGTTTTACTTGCTTCATTAAATATAAGGTGAGCTTCGTCAATAAAAATGACTAATTCTGGTTGTTCCACATCTCCTTTTTCTGGCATTAAGTTGTAAATCTCAGCTAATAAATTCAACATAAACGTCGAAAATAACTTTGGTTTATCCTGAATATCGTTTAATCTTACTATGTTAATGTAACCCATTCCATTTTCGTCAATTCGCATTAAATCTTCAATTTCAAAAGATTTTTCACCAAAAAAGATATCAGCTCCTTGTTGTTCCAATTCTATAATTTTTCTAAGAATAGTTCCAGTAGTTGCCGTAGAAATTTTACCATACGATTCTGAAATCTCCTCTTTGCCTTCTTCAGTAATATAATTCATTACCTTTTTAATGTCTTTTAAATCTAGCAATGGCATTTTGTGGTCATCGCAATATTTAAAAATAACGGAGATTACTCCAGCTTGTGTATCGTTTAAATCTAAAATTCGAGAAAATAAAACCGGGCCAAATTCTGAAACGGTAGCACGAAGTCGAACACCATTTTGTTCAGAAAGTGTTAATAATTCAGTAGAAAAGCCTTTTGGAGTAAAGGGAATGTTAAGTTTTACATGTCGTTCCGTAATAAAACTTTTCTCTTCACCAGGTTGTGCAATTCCAGAAAAATCACCTTTAATATCCATCATTAAAACCGGAATCCCTTTTGATGCCAACTGTTCAGATAAAACCTGAATGGTTTTTGTTTTTCCAGTTCCTGTTGCACCGGCAATTAATCCGTGACGGTTTAACGTTTTTAAAGGAATATTTATAAGTGTTTCGGAAATAGTTTCACCTTCAAACATTCCAGCACCAAGAGTTATGAAATCTCCTTTTGAAGAATAACCAGTTTGTAATGCAGAAATAAAGTTCTCTTTTGACATTTGGATGAGTTTTTGTTTGTACAAAGATGGATTTTTTTTTAAAAACAATGAAATTTTATGTAACAAAAACCAATTTTATGAGTCTACGGGTTTTCTTTACATTTTCTTAACATTTAAAAAAGCACAAATAATCTTTTTTTGTTGAATTATTAATAATCAAATGGATTTAATTTTAAATATAATTTTGATATACTCGTTTTTTGGTACGATTGTTGCATATTTTCAAAGTTGAAATGCAATTTTTATTAAATTAGTTTTTTTTTAAAACCTAATTCGCATAAATTTGCGACTATCAAAATAAAATTGAAATCAAATAATTAATCAATTCAAACTTAAAAATTTAAAAAATGGAACAGGATTTAAACGTTTCTGTAGAGAACAAAGGAAGCAAAGGAAGTAGTGTTTTTGCATCGTTAACTATTGTAATTTGTATAGTTATTGGAGCTTTATTATGGAAATTTGTAATGGGTGCACCAGCAAACTTCATTAAAGGTGATCCAGCAGGACAACCTTTACCAGGTAACTATTTAGGTATGGTTTATAAAGGTGGTATTATCGTTCCTGGATTAATGGGATTATTATTAATGACTCTTGTTTTCTCTGTAGAAAGATTCATCGTTTTGAAAAAAGCAGCTGGAAAAGGAAATTTAGATAACTTCGTAAAAGATGTATTATCTCAAATTAAAAGTGGAGATGTTCAAGGTGCGATCTCAGCATGTGATATTCAAGAAGGTTCTGTTGCCAATGTAATTAAAGCAGGTTTATTGAAATCAGAACAAGTTAAAAGAGACGGTTTAGATGTTGATACAGCTACTGAAAACATTACTAAAGAAGTAGAACAAGCAACTTCATTAGAAATGCCAATGTTAGAAAAACACTTAACTATTATTTCTACTTTAGTATCTATTGGTACTTTATTAGGTTTATTAGGAACAGTATCTGGTATGATTAAAGCATTCGCTGGATTAGCAGAAGGTACTCCAGACCAAGCTGAATTAGCAAATGGTATTTCTGAAGCCTTAATTAATACAGCTACAGGTATTTCAACTTCTACATTAGCGGTTATTGCTTATAACTATTTTACTTCTAAAATTGACACTTTAACTTATTTTATTGACGAAGCTGGTTTCGCAATTTCTCAAGCTTACAAAAGAGCTAAAGGAGGAAACTAAGATTTCATATAAAATAAATTATAAAGTTAAAATAAAGTAAAATGGCAAATATAAAAACATCTAAAAAAAGCACAAGAATCGACATGACGGCCATGTGTGACGTTGCGTTTTTGTTATTGTCCTTTTTTATCATGACAGCAACATCAAAAGTACCTGAGCCTAAGCCAGTAGATACTCCTGCGTCAACTATAAAAGCTAAATTGCCAGAAAGAAACTTGTTGACTATTACCGTTGGTGATAGTGCAGTATATTTAGGAATGTCTGATAGAGAAACCAGAATTGCTGCTTTAGAAGCTATGTCATTAAAGTATGATATTGCTTTTACTCCTCAAGAAATAAATGAATTTTCTTTATTAGATTCATTCGGTGTTCCTTTAGAACAATTAAAGTCTTTATTGGCTTTGAAAAATGCTGATAGAAACAAACCTGGTACACAAGCTGGTATTCCTTATGGTGGAGATATTTCTGAAAATGAATTGTCTTACTGGGTATACTACGCGAATGCAGCTGTTGTTTTAGAGCAGCAAGCTAAAGGTGTAGAGAAAATTAAGGAAATTGAAGTGGCTATAAAAGGTGGTTCTAAAGAAAAATATCCTGTTGTTAAAAGAGTATTTGATATACTTCAAAAACAAAACATGAATGATTTTTATTTAGTAACTTCACTAAGAGATGAAGATTTTTAATTAAAAATAAAGAAATAACATGGCAGAATTAAATACCGGTGGCGGTGGCGGTAAAGGTGGTAAAGTAAGAAGTAAAAAATCTAATCCAGGAGTTGATTTAACAGCGATGGTAGATTTAGCTTTCTTGTTAATTACTTTCTTTATCCTAACAACCACATTGTCTAAGCCGCAATCTATGGATTTAGCTTTACCAGATAATACTAAAATGGATGATCCTAATCCGCCAGAAACTCCAGCTTGGAGAACTTTAACGGTTGTTTTAGGTAAAAACGATAAGTTAGTGTATTATATTGGTATGACTGATGCGCCTTACATGGAAGATGGTTTAAATGGTAAACCAAAGTTAGAAAACTATGGTGGAAAAGGTATCAGAAAAGCACTTTTGGCACATAATAAATATGTGATGGAACGTGTGGACAATCCTAAAACACAAGGAATGATGGTGCTTATTAAAGCGAGTAAATCGGCAAACTATAAAAATTTAGTTGACATTTTAGACGAAATGGCAATAGTGAAACCGTTTTCTTATTCGATTGTTGATGTAACTCCAGGCGATTTAAAAATGCTTGAAGACAATAAAATTAAATAACATAACTTTAAATATAGTATAATGAGTGGAAATGTAAACCTTAGCGAAGCTAGTTTAATTGACAATATATTCGAAGGACGTAATAAAAGTTATGGTGCATACGAATTAAGAACAAATAGTTCTAAAAGAACGGTTTTTGCATTAATTGTATCTTCAATATTTTTTATCGGGTTGGTTTTTGCTTTATATCTTTCAATGAAAAGTAAAGATAAAGTAGAAGAGAAAATCACTAAGGTAGAACTTAAGAAAGTGAAAACTCCAATCAAAAAGGAAGAGAAGAAAATTTTAGAACAAAAAAAGGTAGAGCCAATCAAAAAGGTTAAATCTGTGGTTGACATTGTAAAAAATGTTCCTCCTGTTGTTGTAAATAAAAAAACTGTTGTTAACGAAATTCCTCCTGTTGATCCGGATAAAAAATCAGGTTCTGAAACAGCTAAAGGAGATGCAAATGCAAATCTTGACAAAGGAGCGGAATTAGCAAAAGAAGAACAAAAAGGAGATGATACAGATTATAATCAAATTTTTACTTCTGTTCAAGTTCAAGCTGCACCTCCGGGTGGAATGAACGCTTTTAGAAAACAAATTGCAAGTTCGTTCCGTTTACCTGAAGTAGACGAAACAACTACAGGTACTGTTATTGCTAAATTCGTAGTTTGGGATGATGGTTCAATTAGAGATATTACAATTGTTAAAGAAAGTCCAGCCGGTTTAGGTTTAGGAAAAGAAGCAACAAGAATTTTGTCAAAATCTCCAAAATGGACTCCAGGTATTTACAATGGTAGAAGTGTAAAACAATACTATACATTACCTATTTCAATTCAAATTACAGGTTCAGAATAATATGAACTGGTTAAATAAATTAAAACAGAAATCGCCCAAACAGCGATTTCTGTTTATTTTAGGACTTTTAATATTTTGCTTTTATTTAGTTTTAGCTTATTTGGTT
>JAULXA010000309.1:0-3148 GCA_032118875.1 Flavobacterium sp. | reverse complement strand
CAATGGTAAACATCTTCATGGAAAATTTAAAAGACCAAGGTTTTAGAAAAATGCTAAAATCGCAGTTTATAAAATATACCGATTCTTGTGTGGAAAACTTCTTACAAGGCGATATGAAATCGTTATTTAAAAACACAAAAGAATTATCTAAAGTGGTTTTAAGTAATTTCAAACCTATGATTCCAGAGCAATTTCACCAAATTTGGCAAAACGGAATTGAAACCAACGATTACTATTTAAAATTGTGTGGTTCTGGCGGTGGCGGCTATATTTTAGGCTTCACACAAGATTTTGAAAAAGCTAAAAAATCTTTAAAAGATTATAAATTAGAAATGGTTTATCAGTTTTAAAATTTTGTTTAAAGTTTCAGGTTTAACGTTTTTTACTTTGCGTTAATTCAACTTGAAACTTGAAACCTGAAACAAAAGAAAAATGCTAAGCCGCAACTCTAAATTATTACTTACTAAAATCTTCAGTTTCTTTTCTGTGGTTCGTGGTTATAATGTGTTTGTAATTGCGCTAGCACAATATTTATCTGCGATTTACATCTTAGCTCCAGAAAGAAGAGCGTTAGATATTATTCTCGATTGGAGATTATTCATTTTAGTAATAGCTTCCACTTTTGCAATTGCTGGTGGTTATATCATCAATAATTTTTACGATGCCAAAAAAGACATTATCAATCGTCCTAAAAAGTCTTATTTAGACAGATTAGTAAGTCAAAAAACGCAACTTCAGGTTTATTTTACTTTAAATTTCTTCTCGGCTTTATTAGGTTTTATTATCTCTTGGCGCGCGGCGTTGTTTTATTCCGTGTATATTTTTATTATTTGGTTTTATTCTCACAAACTAAAAAAAATATTGCTTGTTGGAAATATTACAGCTTCATTATTAGCGGTTCTACCGTTTTTCGGAATTTTGATGTATTTCAAAAATTTCTATCATGTGATTTTTGCTCATGCCATATTCTTGTTTTTGATTATTTTAATTCGTGAAATGATTAAAGATTTGGAAAATATTGAAGGCGATTTATCTAATAATTATCAAACTATACCAGTGAAATTTGGAGAGCATTTCGCGAAAAAAAATATTTCATTGTTATTAGTATTTACTATTGTTCCTGTGTATTTCCTTATTAATGTCTACGATGTGGGCTATATGGATATTTACTTTTATGCCAGTTATATTTTACTACTTATTTTTGTTTTAAAATTATGGAAATCGGAAGGAAAAGTAGATTATATTAAATTGCATTTTTTGTTGAAAATTATTCTTTTAGCAGGTGTCATTTGCATTGTTCTGATTAAACCAACCGTGATTGAAAACGGACAAAAGTTGCTGTTAATTAAGTAATTAATGAATTTTAGACGGACTTCTAATTTCTAATTTCGTACTTCTAACTTAAATTAACTACCTTTGCAAAAAAATAATAGCATGAGAAAATCGTCAGGAGCGAAAAGAAGCGGTAAAACTTCAGAAAGTAAAAAACCAGATTTTAAGAAAAACGAATCAGGAAAATCATTTTCTTCAGAAAACAAGCCTGCTCCAAAGTTCAATAGAACAGACAAACCTAAACAACAAGTGGTTAAAATAAAATCTGATAAAGATGAAATCAGATTGAATAAATATGTTGCGAATTCAGGTGTTTGTAGTCGTAGAGATGCGGATATTTACATTCAAAGTGGTAATGTAAAAGTAAATGGAGAAGTTGTTATAGAAATGGGTCACAAAGTAAAATTAACTGATGTGGTTAATTTTGATGGCGTGAACATTACTCCAGAGAAGAAAGAATACATACTTTTAAATAAGCCAAAGAATTTTTCTACTGAGAAGAATGATCAAGGTGCAAATAACGTTTTGCAATTGATTAAGTCGCCTTCAAATGTAAGATTGGAACCTGTCGGAAGAATGGATAGAACGACAACTGGTTTGTTGCTGTTTACAAATGATCCTGATATGGTTAGAAAATTTACTACGCCAAATCAACGTTCTTCTAAAATTTATCAAGTTTCTTTAGATAAGAATTTGAAATATGAAGATTTAGAGAAAATTCAAAACGGAGTTACAATTGAAGGACATAAAGTATATGTTGAAGAAGTAACTTTTATTGACGGTGAAGCCAAAAGTGAAATCGGTGTAAAAATGAAAACTTCTAACGTAAAAGTGGTAAGAAACATTTTCGAACATTTAAAATACAATGTAATTAAATTAGATCGAGTTGTTTTTGCTGGTTTAACGAAAAAGAATTTACCAAGAGGAAATTGGAGAGTCTTAACAGAACAGGAAGTAGTTAATTTAAAAAATAACTAAGAAACAATAAGAATATAAAAAAGTCCTGATATTAATTTATCAGGACTTTTTTTGTTTAATGAATTATTTTATCATGTATTTTAGTTCCGTCTTTTAAAGTGATTTCTAAAAGTAAAACTTGATTTTTTTTGTCTAAAGGAATTTCAAAATTGGTTGTGTTTCCATTTTGTTTTGTAATTTCTTTTCCTAAAATATCGTATACAATGACTTTATGAATTTCTTTTTGAGAAGAAGAAATATTAATCGAGTTTTCATTTGAAATAGAAACAACATTATTTTCTTTAACAAGTATGTTTTTCTCTTTTTTATATACAATTTCAAATCGGTTATTGAAAATTCCCTCTTCAGACATGAAATAATAAGGTTGAGATAAATCTGATATGCTTCCCGTTGAATTATCTTTTAAATATATTTTTTGAGTTGTAAAAACCCCTTCTTTATTTTCGAAAAAGATAGAATACAAACCTTTGTTTTTGATTTTTAATCCTAAGTAAACAACGTCGTTTTCTGTAAAATTACCTTTTCCTTGAATGACATATTTTTCCTCGTTTAATAATGAATATAACATCGCTTCATCATATTCAAATATTTTACCATCAATACCTAAATCAAAATCATTTGTAGCTTTTTCAGTGTATCCAACTAGAATTTGATTGTAGTTTTTGTCTGAACTAGATAAGTTTAATCGAAATAAATCGGTACTATTATTTTGTCTGAAAAATTGAGAATTCATGGTGTTGTATCGCAAAGCATTATGAAACCAAACATTTTCATTTTCAGAAGTGTACAGGTAGAATCCTTGACCAGGTTTTATAGAGCCGTCAGGAATTGCTCCTCC
>JAULXA010000308.1:0-3455 GCA_032118875.1 Flavobacterium sp. | reverse complement strand
TTGCGGTGTAACCTAATTCTTCCTGGAAATGAATGTTGTTAATTTTCACTACAACACCATCCGTTTCATAAGGTAAATTATGTCGGTTTTTGTCCCAATATTCAATGAATTCAAAAACTTCATCGATAGTAGTGGCTAATTTACTTTGAGTGGGAACTTTAAAACCCAATTTTCGAGATAATTCTAAACCTTCATATTGCGATTGTATAGGTAAATTGTTTCCAAACATTCCATACAATAAACATTCTAACGGACGTTTCGCAACTTCTGCACTATCTTGTAATTTTAAACTTCCTGAAGCTGTATTTCTTGGATTTGAATACGGAGTTTCACCAATTTCAATTAAATCTTGGTTCATTTTTTCAAAACCTGCAAAAGGCAAAATAATTTCACCACGAATGTCAAATTTATCGGGAAAGCCAGCACTTAATTGTAACGGAACAGATTTTATTGTTTTGATATTATTGGTTACATCATCGCCTTTAAAACCATCACCACGCGTTACGGCTTTCACTAATTTTCCGTTTTCGTAAGTAATGCTTATTGAAGCTCCGTCATATTTTAATTCGCAAGTAAACTCTAAAGGCACATCGCCTAAAATTTTCTGACAACGTGTTTGCCAATCTAGTAGATCTTCTTTGGAATATGAATTGTCTAAAGAATACATTCTGTATTCGTGTTCAACCGTATTAAAATTTTTAGTAATTGTTCCTCCTACACGTTGTGTTGGCGAATTTTCATCAAAAAATTGTGGATTGGCTTCTTCTAAATCTTGTAATTGTTTCAATTTTGTATCGAAATCGAAATCAGAAATCGTCGGATTATCCAATACATAATAATTATGATTATGTTGGTTTAACTCCGTCCTTAATGATTGAATTGTTTCTAAAACAGTCATATTACGATACTTTTATTAATGCAATTAGTTTGATATATAATTCACCTTTACTGATAATTCCACCATTTTCAATAATTTTAAAAACTTCTTCATTTCGGTTTTCAGTAACTTCTTTTTTTCCTGTTTGAATACTCACTGCATCTGTAAAAAGATTATTTCCTAACCATTCTAAACCTTCTGTAGTAAAGAAATCTACATCTTCATTTGAAGTTTGAACAATCAAAGATTCTAATAAGGTATCATGACATTTGAAAAGGAAAATATGATTTTTAGAAAAATGATCTACAAATCGAACATTTGTAATGGCTTTATCCCAAATTAAATCTGAGAAGACATCAATTTCTTGCAAAGCAATTTCTGGTTTATTTGTTTTTAATTCGTCCCATTCTTTTTTATCAATAGTTTGTGTAGCTAAGAAGGTAATAAACTCAGGATGAAGTTCTTCTAATTGTTCTTTAGTTAATCGGGTATATTTCATTGAGATTTTTTATTTTCAAACTTAAGGTTTCGTAAAAATAAAAAAAGCGTTGCAATTGCAACGCTTTTTAAAGAAATATTTTAAATAAAATTATGCTTTTTCAGCAACAATTTCATAAGGTAATTCAATGATTACTTCTCTGTGTAAACGGATAGTAGCATTGTATTTTCCAGTTCTTTTAACAATACCAGATGTAATAAATTTTCTGTCGATTGCTTGTCCATTTGCTTCTAAAGCTTGCGCGATATCTGCATTAGAAATTGATCCGAATAATTTTTCACCACCTGCTTTTGCAGTAATTTTTATCTCTAAAGCTTTGATTGCTTCTGCAGTAGCTTTCGCGTCAGCAACAACTTTAGCTTCTTTATGAGCTTTTTGTTTTAAATTCTCAGCTAATACTTTTTTAGCAGAAGAAGTAGCTAAGATAGCAACTCCTTGAGGAATTAAAAAGTTACGACCGTATCCGTTTTTCACAGATACTACATCATCTTTAAAACCTAAATTTTGAACGTCTTGTTTTAAAATTAGTTCCATTTTGTTGTCCTTTTTTATATAAGTTAGGTTCCGCTAAACGAAAACCAACAAATGATTAATATTATTTTAATAAATCCGCCACGTAAGGCATTAAAGCTAAATGACGTGCTCTTTTCACAGCAACAGACACTTTTCTTTGGAATTTTAATGAAGTACCAGTTAAACGTCTTGGTAAAATTTTACCTTGCTCGTTTACAAACTTTAATAAAAAGTCACCATCTTTATAATCGATATACTTGATACCAGATTTTTTGAAACGACAATATTTTTTTTGTTTGTTAGTATCAATGTTTAAAGGAGTAAGATATCTGATATCTCCTTCTTTTTTACCGTTGTTAGCTATCGACATGATTAGTTACCTTTAGTTTTTAATTTTTCTCTTCTTCTTTCAGCCCAAGAAATAGCATGTTTGTCCATAGATACAGTTAAGAATCTCATGATTCTTTCATCTCTTCTGAATTCAGTTTCTAAAGAAATGATTAATTCAGCTGGAGCTTGATACTCAAATAAATGGTAAAAACCACTTTTTTTGTGTTGGATCTCATAGGCTAATTTTTTTAAGCCCCAATCCTCTTTTGATACCATTTTGGCACCCTTAGAAGTAAGAAAATCTTCAAATTTGCTTACTGTTTCCTTTACCTGAACATCAGATAAAACGGGATTCAAAATGAAAACAGTTTCGTAATTTTTCATTTGTACGTATTTTTTAAATTGGGTGCAAAGATATACAATTATATTTAATTTACAAATCCTTTAAAAAGTATTTTTTTTAACATAATATTAGTTTATTGTGGTTTTTTTCCTTATTTTTATCGTGTTAAACAAACTTAAATAAAATGATTCCTAATCATTTAACCAATTTTTGCCTATGAAATTAAATACTATTGTTGTTGATGACAGTTCGATTCAGAGAATTACTATTGCAAAATTAATTTCTGAACACACTAATCTTAGATTAGGTGGAGACTTCTCGAATGCTTTAGAAGCTAAAAGTTATATCACAAATAACCATGTTGATTTAATATTCTTAGATATTGAAATGCCACATATTACTGGTTTTGATTTGCTTGATGGTTTAAAAATTAAACCACTAATTGTTTTCATTACTTCAAAAGCAGATTATGCTGTAAAAGCTTTTGAATATTCTGCCTTAGATTTTTTACAAAAGCCTATAAAAAAAGAACGTTTTTTAGTTTCTGTAAAGAAAGCACTAGAAATGCATCAATTGAAGCATGATCAAATTCATGATGATCACGGCCCGCATTTAATTATAAAAAGTAATCTTAAAAAAATAAAAGTATATACTTCTCATATTAAATGGGTAGAAGCTTTTGGAGATTATATAAAAGTGGTGACTTACGAAGACACTCATTTAGTATTATCTACAATGAAAGCTTTCGAAACAGAATTGCCGAAAGATAATTTCCTGAGAATTCATAAATCGTACATTATCAATTTAGATAAAGTGGAACGATTTAATAGTAAACAAGTTGAAATTGACGGAGAAAAAATTCCGTTAAGTAGAAACAAAAAAGAAGAAATTAT
>JAULXA010000307.1:0-8160 GCA_032118875.1 Flavobacterium sp. | reverse complement strand
ATTAGTGGTGGTACCCAATTTTTATTGTCTTTATATAATTCGAAAGGAAATTTTACAAAATCCTTCATTTCTTTTTTTGAGAAAACTTCTTTAATTTCAATCATTATTCTACTCCGTCTTTTCGTTTTTGTTTATCGGCTTTCTTGTCCATTTTTTTGTCCATTTTGCTTCTTGTGTTCGGCTTGTCCATTTTCACTTCTTTGTAGTTTTTGGTAAAACGCCAAGTGAATCCAATTCCGCCATAGAAAATTCCAGGAGTTGATTTGATATTCGTACCAATTGAAGCATCAAATTGCATGTCTTTTTTGTGTAAATATGCCGCACCTAAACGTACAATTCCGTCGCTATAATATTTTCCATTATATCCTTGGTTTTCTATAAAAGCCGACCAGTTTTGGTTGATTCCGCGGGTTAATGTCAAGATGTAATCGATACTTGCAAATTCAGTTCCTATTTTATTATAAATTAAATTGGTCACTAAAACGGTTCTTGATCCAAAATGATTTTGAGCAATTGCCATTACTTTCGGACTGAAACCTGGTTCTACAATATCTGCAGGTGCATAATTAAAGAAATTTTTCTTGTCTAAGTTAAAATTCACACCAACATAACCTGAAAAAGCAGGAATAAATTGTTTCCATTTGAAACGGTGATTGGCTTTCCAACTGTATAAATTGGGTTTTTCTGGTCCGTTTTTAAAGGGATCGTAAAATAAAAATTTTGCTCCAATAATTGTTTGACGCAAAGCGCTTCTATCTGTAGTCATATCCAATTGATTGTAGGTATCTTTTTGGTATTGAAGTTCGGCAATAATTTCTAATTCTTCTTTCCAAAAACCATAACGTACAGCTAAATCGGCATTAAAACCTTTAGCGTCATACAATAGATTTTCGTGATCTTCTTTGATGTAGTTTAATCCTGTTTCTGCCTGAATTACGGTTTTACCCACAGAAAAGGCCATCATTGATTTTCCTGGTCGGTTCGAGTTTACCTCGTCTGTATATTGCGCGGTACAAATTGACGAAGCAATAAGTGTTGCAAACAAAAATATATTAGTAGTTGCCTTCATAAGTTTATTTTAAAACCCAAATGTAAATATTTTATCATAATTTTAAGTATTAGATTTGATATATTCCTTATTTTTGACAAAAAAATTACAATTATGGATACAGCAAGTGTGCCGGGATTTATTAGAACCATATTCTACATCATTTTGTTTTATTATTTATTTAAGTTCGCAATGAGATTGTTAGCACCGTATTTGATGCAACAAGTCGCGAAAAAAGCAGAACAACATATTAAAAAACAATTTGAACAACAGCAACAACAATATCAATCGCCAACCGAAAACCAACAAGAAGTTCCTAAAAAGGAGAAGAAAGTAGTAGGTGATTATATTGATTACGAAGAAGTTGAATAAAAATTTCCCCCTTTCGGGGAATTTTTTATTTTTGTAGGATATTAATTTAAGAAGTACAATGAAGAAATTAGAAAAATTTGCGCCACATTTATATGCCATTTTTGGTTTTATAGTAATTGCTGTTATTTATTTTTATCCAGTTTTATCTGGAAAACAAATCTCACAATCTGATATTGCGCAATACACGGGTATGGCTAAAGAACAAAACGACTTTAGAAATGAATACCATGATGAACCTTATTGGACAAATAGTGCGTTTGGTGGTATGCCAACGTACCAATTAGGAGCAAAATATCCTCATAATTACATTAAAAGTTTAGATAGTGCGTTACGATTTTTACCTCGTCCGGCGGATTACTTATTTTTATATTTCTTAGGTTTTTATATCTTATTAATGAGTTTAAGAATCAAACCGCTGCAAGCCTTTTTTGGAGCGCTAGCCTTTGGTTTTTCTACCTATTTGATCATTATTTTAGGAGTTGGACATAACGCAAAAGCACACGCAATTGCCTACATTCCTATGATTTTAGCCGGAATTGTTTTTATCTTTAACAAACGATATTTAGTTGGTGGAATTGTAACAATGCTTGCCGCTGGATTAGAAATTCAGGCGAATCACTTTCAAATGACGTATTATTTCTTGTTCTTATTTGCTTTCGTAATTGGGTTTTACATTTACGAAATCGTCAAAGAAAAAGACTTCAAACATTTATATAAATCATTTGCAATTTTAGGTTTAGGAGCTGTTTTAGCTATTGGTGCGAATGCTACGAACTTATTAGCAACTGCGGAATATGCCAAATATTCAACCAGAAGTAATAGCGATTTAACTTTTGACGAAAACGGTAAAAAGAAAACCGATAATAACGCCATGAGTTATGAATACATTACGCAATATAGCTACGGAATTTCTGAAAGTTTAAATTTAATTGCACCCAAATTATTCGGTGGCGCAAGTTATGACGATTTAGGAACGGATTCTGCGATGTATCAATTTATTATTGGACAAAATGTTCCTGAAAATGAAGCCAGAGAATTAGTAAAACAAATGCCAACGTATTGGGGTGATCAAACCAGTGTTGCCGCACCTGCATATATTGGAATTGTGGTGTTTTTCTTAGCGATTTTAGCTTTATTTTTAGAAAAAAGAAGAATTAAATATGCTTTAGTTGCTGGAGCCATTTTCTCTATATTATTATCTTATGGTAAGAACTTTGAACCTTTAACAAGTTTGTTTATTGATTACGTTCCGATGTACAATAAGTTCAGAGCGGTTTCATCCATTCAAGTTATTTTAGAATTATGTTTACCTGTTTTAGCTGCCTTAGGTTTAAACGCGTTTATTAATTCGGACGAAGAAGAAAGAAAAAAACCGTTGTTATATTCAGGCGCAATTGTAGGAGGACTTTTAATCGTTATTTTAATGGCGAATGGTGTCTTCACATTTTCTGGTGCCAACGACAAATATTACGCACAACAATACGGACCAGAAGTAATGAAAGTCTTGAAAGAAGATAGAGAAAGTATGTATTATGCTACTATTTTTCGTTCTTTAGGATTTTTAGCTGCTGCTTTCGGAATATTATTTTTCTACACTAAAAAGACATTCTCACAATTTACAACTGTTGTGTTAGTTGGATTAGTAATGGTTATAGATTTATTTGTAGTTGCTAAAAACTATGTAAAAGCGGACGATTTTGTTTCTAAAAGTCAAATTGAAAGACCTTTTGGAGAACCAACTGAAGCGGATGCTCGTATTTTAGAAGATACGACACATTTCAGAGTTTTTGATGTGGATGGACAAATGAATAGTGCTAGAACTTCATTTTATCACCAATCAATTGGAGGTTATCACGCTGCGAAACCTAAGAAAATGCAAGAATTATTCGATTATCAAATTGCGAAAAACAATATTGAAGTCTTGAATATGTTGAATGCAAAATACATTTTACAAACGAATCAAGAAGGCATTCAGCAAGCATTAGAAAATCCGAATGCGAATGGAAATGCTTGGTTTGTTTCGAAAGTAAAAGTTGTAAAATCTGGTGATGAAGAAATGAAAGCTTTAGATAAGTTGAAAACTAAAGAGGAAGTTGTGATCAATACAGTGGTTAATGATATTAAGGAAAATTCTTTTGAAAAAGACTCTACTGCTTCAATTCGTTTAGATTCATACAAACCAAATCATTTAAAATATACGTCAAACAATTCTAAAAATGGTTTTGGAGTATTTTCAGAAATGTATTACGAAAAAGGTTGGATCGCAACAATTGATGGAAAAGAGACTAAAATTTACAATGTAGATTACGTTTTACGAGGTTTACAAATTCCAGCTGGAAAACATACAATCGAATTCAAATTTGAACCACAAGTGGTAAAAACAGGAAGTACAATTGCTTTAATTTCAACACTTTTAATGCTTCTAACTATTGGTTTAGGTGTTTTTTACTGGAGAAAACAGAATAAGAATCTGGCTGAGATAAAATAAATTTATATCAAACCTGACAGTTTTCAAAAAGTTGTCAGGTTTATTTTTCAACATACTATTTTGAGTTCAAACAAAGTTTTAATTATCACTTATTATTGGCCGCCAGCAGGTGGACCAGGCGTGCAACGTTGGTTGAAGTTTGTAAAATATCTTCCCGATTTTGGTGTAGAACCGATTGTTTATATTCCAGAAAACCCGAGTTATCCATTAATCGATGAAAAATTACTTTCTGAAGTTTCTGATGCGACGTTAATTCTGAAAAATAAAATCTTTGAACCATATGCTTTAGCTTCTTTTTTATCTAAAAATAAGACGAAAAAGTTAGGCGCTGGAATCATTACTCAAAAGAAAAAGCAATCATTCATCGAAAAAACAATGCTTTGGATTCGTGGAAACGTTTTTATTCCAGATGCACGTGTTTTTTGGGTGAAACCCTCAGTCAAATATCTAAAAAAATATATTCAAGAAAATAATATCGAAACCATTATAACTACTGGTCCGCCACATAGTTTGCATTTGATTGGTTTAGATTTAAAAAAGCAACTCAAAGTAAATTGGATTGCCGATTTTCGTGATCCTTGGACAACTATTGGCTATCATAAAGAACTGAAATTGTCAAAGTGGGCAAGTGCTAAGCACAAAGCTTTGGAAAGAGAAGTTATGAATACTTGTGATACGATTTTAGTCACTTCGCCAACCACAAAAACAGAATTTGAAAGTATAACGAATAAGCCAATTGAAGTCATTACTAATGGTTATGATGTGGAGAAAATCGATAAGAAGCCTTTAGACGAGAACTTTACGTTGGCACATATTGGTTCGTTTTTATCAGAAAGAAATCCGCAAATTTTATGGGAATCTTTATCGGAATTAATTCAAGAAAATCAGGCTTTTGCCAAACATTTCAAACTAAAATTAATTGGAGCTGTAAGTAAAGAAGTTTTACAATCGATTTCAGATTTTAAGTTAGATGATTTTGTACAGAATTTAGGTTATGTTTCACATGAAGAAGCTTTAGTGCATCAAAGAAGTTCACAAGTTTTATTACTAATAGAAATTGATTCTGAAGACACCAAATGTATTATTCCAGGAAAACTATTCGAATATTTGGTTTCCGAAAGACCCATATTGGCCATCGGACCAAAAAACTCCGATTTTGAAAACATCATAAAACAGACAAATACAGGCGTTTTTTATCAATATAACGAGAAAATTGAGCTAAAAAATCAAATTTCGACCTATTTTAATCAATATTTGGATAAAAATCTAAAAGTAAATGCAGTCGGTTTACAACAATTTAGCAGAAAAAGTTTGACTGAAAAGTTGGTTGAAGTTTTGAGGCAAAAGGGATAAGGCAAAAGTAAAAAGTTGTTAATGTAAAATTGTAAACAACGAATTCTGAAATAAATAAAACTGAATACTCACAACTGAATACTGAACACATGGGAATCGTAATTAAACAATCTATTAAAAACACCATTGTAACTTTTATTGGTTTTGCAATTGGTGCGATTAATGTTTTGTATATGTATCCTGTTTTTTTGGGTAAAGATTATTTAGGTTTAACCAATTATGTTTTATCTGCAGCTAATATTTTATATCCTATTTTGTCTTTCGGGATTCAGAATACTTTAATTAAATTTTTCAATGAGAATAATAAAACGGAAGAAGATTTAAGCAGTTATTTTAGTTATATGCTTTTGTTGCCTTTGCTAATAATTATACCTTTTTTCGCTTTGTTTTATGCTTTTTATGAAAATATAGCTTTGTATGAATCGGCAAAAAATAGTATTGTTTACGATTTTGTTTGGGAAATTCCGTTAATCGCTATGTTTATTGGTTATTTTGAAATTTTTTATGCTTGGTTGCGAGCGCATATGAAATCCGTTTTTGGTTCGTTTGTAAAAGAAGTTTTTGTTCGAATTTTAGTCACCATTTCCCTGTTTGCTGTTTATTTTAAATTTATAACGTTACCAGAATTTATTCATTCGTTGGTTTTAGTATACGGAATTAGTTTGTTGGTAATTATTTATTATGCGAATAAAGTCAAACCCATTCAACTGAATAAGAAATTTCCAAAGAACACAAAATCCATTTTCGTATTTACCATTTTCATTATTTTATCGGCAAGTGTGGCAAATATGTTGTTGGACATTGATAAATATATGATTAATCAATTTTTAAAAATTGAAAACATTGCATTTTATTCTTTGGCGGTTTATTTGGCTATGGTTATTTCCGTTCCACAACGAGCGATGCATCAAATTACGTATCCAATTACGGCCAAATTGATGAGTGAAAACAAATGGCAAGAATTAAATGAATTGTATAAAAAATCGTCAGTAACACTTCAAGTCATTGGTGGTTTAATTTATATTGGCATTTTAGTAAACATTAAGCAATTGTATGCACTTTTGCCAGATGAAGGGTATGATCAAGGCTTATTTGTGGTTTTTACGATTGGATTATCTAAATATTTTGATGTGATTTTAGGGAATAATAATTCCATCATTTTTAATTCTAAATATTACAAAGCGGTATTAGTTTTAGGCGTTTTATTAGTATTTGTCATCGTTGGATTAAATTTGATTTTCATACCAAAATATGGCATTGATGGTGCAGCTTTAGCAACTTTAATCGCCATTGGAATGTACAGTTTAGCTAAATTATTATTCGTAGTTTTTAAAATGAAATTATTTCCGTTTACGAAAAACACTATCGTTTCATTTATAATTGCATTAGTTTTATTTTTAGGGTTTTATTTTTGGGAATTTCCTTTTCATCCTATAGTAAATATCGGTTTAAAATCGGTACTTATTTCAGTTTTATACTTGTCTTTACATTATTACTTCAAAGTGTCTAGCGATATTAATTTTGTGATTAGAAACGTATTAGGGAAGGTTTTTAAATAGAATAATATGAACAAACTACTTGTATTAATTTTTCTAGTTTTTGTTTCATCTTGTAGAAAAGGAAATGTTAGTTTTGAATTACTAAATAATGAAGTAGGAAGTAAGCATATTCAGAAAGATTCATTAGAGTTTAGTTATCAAAACATGAAATTTAATAACGAAAAAGAGTTATATGAATTTACAAATCAAGTTGAGTTTAAAGTAACTAATAATTCCGAAAACAAATATCTTTTTTATTTAAATAGTTTAAAATTAAATGAAATATATAATCTTGATATAATTATTGAAGACGAGAATAAAAAAGTAATAAATAAAAGTATACCTTTAATTGATGGAAGTTATAATTGTAAAATTGGAAGTTTATTAGAACTAGATTTTTACAACAAAAATGAAAAACAAAAATTATTAAAAAAAATTGGGTGTAATATAAGATCTAATATATTAGAATATTATGATGAAAATATTATAATTTCACCAAATGAAACTCATGTTTTTCAAACAACATTATCTTTACCATTTGTTATAGAAGACAATGAAGAAAATTTAAGAAGACCAATTTATTTTAAATTAGATCCATCAAAGAAATATACTTTCAAATTAAAGTATAAATTAAAAGAGAATCTGGAAAAAATATTATCAAAAGAAATGCTTAAAAACTTAAAAGATAATAATATAGAAATTTTTAAAGGCGAAATTGAAACTCAAAAAATTCCAATAAAATTTAAATAATCTTTTCAATCTGCGTGCAAATCATTTCGTGAGATGCTTTCAGCATGACAAACTATACGTAAATATAAATCCGCCTAATCCGCGTACCTATAAAAAAAATCCCGCTTCGCTTTCACGTTACGGGATTCTTCAATCAATCAACCAACTATAAACTATCTTTTTCTCTCCACAGCATCTTTTCTAACTGCATCGATATCTTCTTTTTTCATTTTTTCTTTGCTACCATCTTTTTTGTAGTAGTAGAAATCCCCATCGTCATCATTTCCGTAATCATCATCGTGATAATCACCTCCGCTATAACCTGCTGGGCAAGGGTTGTATTGGTAACCGTAGCTCATTCCGTTTACAAAACCTGTAACACCAACTATTTCTCCATGGTAGTTATAAAATAATCGCATTCCACCAATTCTTGTTAAGGCAAAACTGTTGTAAGTCATATACACACTACCAATTCTTTTTACTCTTCCGTAGTAGTCGTAGTTGACAAAAACATTACCAATACGTCTTACTCTTCCGTAGTTATCGTGCTCAATTTTTATACCTCTAACACCTCTTTCTTCAATGTTTGTAGTTGGAACTCCACCACGTCTTGCAATATAGCTACTGTTTCC
>JAULXA010000306.1:0-5938 GCA_032118875.1 Flavobacterium sp. | reverse complement strand
TGTCTTCTTTTACGATTTTTTTTAAATCAGAAAAATCAATTACCATTCCGAATTTTACATTATTCGAATCCGTAATCGGTTCACCAATAACGGTTACAGAAAGTTTATAACTATGTCCGTGTACGTTTTTGCATTTGCCATCATAGCCGTAAAGAGCATGACCGGTTTCGAAATTAAATTGCTTGGTAATTCTAATTTTACTCATGGTGTGATAATTGAAATGCAAAATTACGAAATTATTCACATATCTTTGCTTTAAATATCATTGCAATGGAATTGAATCCGCTTTACGAAACCATAATTACCGATTTATTAGAAAACCAATACGCGGTTTGTGATGCTTTTTTTTCGGAAGAAGCCGTGCAAATTATGCGTGCCGAATTAGAACATAAATTCGAAACGTCCGACTTTAAAAAATCGGCAATTGGGCAAAATTCGGATGAAATTATTAAAGAAGAAATTCGTGGTGATTATATTTTTTGGTTGAATGAAGAAGACAAAAATCAAGCTTCGGAAACTTTTTTCAATCAAATAAATGATTTTGTGGCTTACATCAATGCGACTTGCTATTTAGGAATTTCCAACAAAGAATTTCATTATGCGATTTATCCAGAAGGCACATTTTATAAACGCCATTTAGATGTTTTTAAAAATGATACAAGAAGAAAATTATCTATAGTTTGTTATTTAAACGATGAAAATTGGCAACCCGAATTTGGTGGCGAATTAGTCATTTACAAACCAGAAGAGGAAATAAAAATTTACCCATTAAAAGGCAGAGTCGTCATTTTTGAAAGCCAAATTTTAGAACACGAAGTCAAACCTGTTCAAAGAAAAAGATTTAGTATTACGGGTTGGTTGAAAACGAGTTAAGGTTTTTTATTTGAAGCAGATATTTTGTTTTTCAGCTCACTTTTTGTCCCGCTATCCGCTATATTCCCGAAGAAAAATCGGGAGATGCCGCTCCTATCGGGGCTAGAATACAGAACTTGTTTTTAAAAGACTATTTCTTAAATGCTTCCAATGCTTTTTTCGTAAAAGCACTCAAGACTAATTTTCCTGAAATTTCAGCGCGTTCGTATAATAAAGTGCTCCAATGTGCTGTGTTTTGCCACAATACTTGTTTCATTTCTGATAAAGCTTCTGAGTTGTAGCTTGCTAGTTGTAAAGCAAATTTTTCTAATTCAGCATCTAATTCTTCAGGTTGTAGAAGTTTCGAAAATAAGCCTTTTTCAAATGCCCAAGTTGCGGGTTTCCATTCGTTTCCGGCTAAGGTTAATTCGCTCATCGCAGTTTGTCCAATTTTTCGACTAACGGCAGGTTCAATTACGAAGGGTCCAATTCCTATAGTTAATTCAGAAAGTTTTACGTCGGCTTTTGTTGTGGCTAAAGCATAATCGCAAGCAGCTACAATTCCTACGCCACCACCAACGGCTTTTCCTTGTACTTTCCCCACAATTAATTTAGAGCAGTTTCTCATGGCATTAATCACATTCGCAAAACCAGAGAAAAATTGTTTTCCGTCGGTTAAATTGTCAATTTGTAATAATTCATCAAAAGAAGCGCCCGCGCAAAAGGTATTTCCTTCACTTTGTAAAACAATAATTGTAGCGTTTTCATTCTTATCTAAATCCTGAATCGTTTCCACTAATTGTTGTAATTGTGTACTCGGAAAAGAATTTCCAGCAGGATGAAAAAACGTGATATAACCAATATTATTTTTAACTTCTTGTTTTACGAAAGCTGTCATTTTTTTAAAATTTTACCGCAGCTTCTCAGATTTTATTTTAGGATCTGTGAAGTTGCGGTTGTTTCTATTTTGAGAATTAAATTATCTTTTTAAACTAAAGTGCGATTTAAATTCTTTTTGCACACCATCTTCTGTATACTCAATTTTAAACCAGTAATCTGATGAAGGAACTTCTACGTCATTAAATTTTCCATCCCAACCATTTCCGTATGCATTAATTTGTTTTAGTAATTTTCCGTATCGGTCAAAAATGTAAATTTTCGCATCAAATTCGGCAGTTAATCCATTTATATTCCATGTGTCGTTATAAGAATCGCCATTTGGAGTGAAATAATTTGGATAGGAAATAGTGGTAATTGGGTCAGAATTTTTCTCTCCACAACCATTAACATCCCTAGCATAAACAACATAAATGTTATTTTCTAAATTTGTAAACACCGGACTTGTTTGCCATTCAATCCCATCTAAACTGTATTCGTAAGTACCATATCCGCCAATTACTTCCGCTTGTATAGTTGATAACCCACTAGCAAATATTTCAGATACTAATTGTACTTCTACGAATTCTGGTGCAGAAGAAATTAATAATTCAGTTTCATCTTCTCTAAAACAAGTTGTAGCGGTATTTGTAACGATTACTTTATAAACACCTGATTGAGAAGCATTAAAAATGGCATTTTCTTGGCCAGCTGTTGTTTCTGGATTTGTTGGTGTCCAAGTATACGTGTAACTTCCTGGAGTAGTTGGAGTAGCATCGATTGCAAAACTTCCTACGCCAGTTCCTGGTTGTAAACACAAAGTTTTAAAATCTATAATATCAAAATCAGGTAACGGATTTACTTTTAAATCTAAATATTGACCTAAACCAACACATTCGTTGTTCAGGTTGCTATCAATTCTTACCCAAATATTTTGAAGATTAGGCACAATGTTTCTGTAACCGTCTGGATCAGTTGTGTCAATTGGATTTGATTCCGCTAAAGCATCAGTTTGACTTTCGTAATAAGTAACTATTAAATTTTGATTCCCAGGAAACAATGCAAGAAACGCATTTGTAGCTGAAGCGAAACTATTTGTAGGAGAACTGAAACTAAAAAAATCAATTCCGTCACCATCTGGATCAGTTACATCAATATAATCATCACATTCTTCCAAAACAATTTTTTGAAAAGTAGCTGGAATTTGAGTTGCTGAAACCACTAAATTTACTTGAGCCGTTCTTATACATCCGTTTTCATTTTCAATACGAGCCCAAACAATTCCATTATTAGGAGAATTATAAGCGGTGTCATTTGTTATTTGACCTATGTCTCCTAGAGCATTTGCTTGAGATAAATAGTATTTAAAAATTAAATTACTTTGATTAGAAATTGAAACATTTGCTTCTGTTAAATTAAAATCAGAAATGGCATCTGTATCATCGTCACATTGTTTTAAAGTTACAGGGCTAATTACAACTGGTAATGGAGTTACGACCACATTAAAACTTGTAGTGTTAAAACAAGTTGTCGTTGTGTTTTCTAATCGTACATAAATAACTCTATTAGGACCAGAATAAGATGTTATGGCATTAATATCAGCTTTAGCGTCATTTTCTAACAAATGATAAGTAACAACAACGCCAGTTTGACCATTTAAAGCTTCATTAGTTCTTAAAGTTAAATCGAAGGTTGTTTGTCCGTTTGTATCATCGCCATCCGCATTAGTATCACAAGTTTTTAAATCTGTAATTGGAGCGATAGTTGGGATGTCATAGTTATTTATTTCTACAGTTGATGATAATTCTGGGCACGCTCCATTTGCAGGAATTGTATATTTATAAACTCCTGATACATCTACTGCTGGGTCGAAAATATTAGATCTATTAATTCCGTTAAAAGACCAATTCCCACCAGTAACTACTGATGACCCTAATAACGGGAACATATCGAAAGACACTTTGTTTTTACAGGTGATGATTGGCAATAAAGGTGTTGTTCCGGCATTGCCTGCTTGTTGAATTGATAAAACTGTAACTTTAATAATAAATGGAGCAGATGAAGAATTACATATTTTTGTAAAAGAATAAATATAATCACCCACACTATTTACTGCAGGATCAAAAACATTTCCATTACCAGTTAATGGAGCACCGCCTGTAGGAACTGTCCAAGTTCCTCCTGGTTCTGGATTACCTATAATAGCATCAAATAAATCTTTTGTAGCGGAAGAACAAACGACCACTTCCGTATCTTTTGGAATACTACCAAAACCGGAGTAATAGCCTGCAAAACCAGCAGGAGGTCCAGCTCCATTATCAATTCCTCCATAACCAAAAACCCCAACGGCTAATGGTCCTGTTGAAATAACGCTCACATCACCGCTATAACCATCTAGCCTGTAGGTAACCCAATCTGTATTTCCTAATACAGATTGTGCTTCTGTTGGACTGACATTAGTTCCGTTTATTGTTATTGTAGCATTAGAATAGGTTAATATCATTAAATCAGCATCGTAAGGTTGAAATGAAGAGCCAATTTTATCAATTTGTGGAATAAATACGGACTGTTGGAAGAAACAACTTAATGGTGGAATAAAATTTAATCCTGATGTTGCTGAAAAACTACTACCACCCAATAATTGATATGCAAATACGTTTTTTGACGATTTCACATAAATATTTTTGTTATTTGGTGCTCCTTGGTATTCAGAATTTGGGACTAAATAATAATCACCAGCGTTCAATATTATTGCCGGAGTTGGGTTACCATTAACATATATTTCAGTATTATCTTCATCTGCAACAATTAGAGGTAATTCCATGTCAGCATTCCCGTTTCCCTCAATAAAAATATATTCTGTTCCGATTTGAGTTGAAGATACAATTTGGTCCAAAGTTATATCTGCTCTACCGTTTTCTATTCCACCTAAAATATTTCCAGTACTAACGGCTACAGGTTTAGTAGAAGTTAATAATGCACCAATAATACCATCTAAGTTTGAAACTACATAACTATAACCACTGAAAACAATACTTTCACCAGCGTTTAAGGTAAAATTTTGCACATCTGAAGTAATATCGCCACTTCCAGAAGCAAATACAACTCCTGTATCATAATCTGATAAAGTAATTTGAGTATTGTCCTCCGTTGCTATAACACTTGATACAAATGATTTTCTGTTATCAATACTTTCGTTTATCATACAACCTAATCTAAATCGTGTGCCTATACCAGGAATTCCTTTAGATATTATAGTTTCTGCATGGGAAGTATGTCTCATTCTAAAACTCACATAAAAATCTTCTGGCCCTTCTAAAATCAGACCTTTATTGTTTTTTACAATATTAACATCATTTAGAGGTAAAAACATCGGAGTTGTATTTGTTTGCCCATCTCCAACCAAAATTTCCAATGGCGCAGCATTAGATAATGTAAATGGGGATCCCGCAATTGGAACTCCGTTACCTGTTGTAATAGTAACCTGAAAAGGTGTGACAATTGCTGTAGATAAATATAAATATTGTTGTTGAATAACTGTCGCGTCTTTTGAATGCAAAGGGGGTAACCAGTGTTTGTTGCTTAATTGCGCTTGACTGATGAAAAAGGTAAAAAAAGATAATATTAGTAAGCAATTTTTCATTGTGGGATATTTTTAAACAAATTTATTCTATTTTTCTTAAAATCAAATTTTTTAAACAAAAAAGGTAATAAGACACGATTATTTTAACAAAATATTAAGGGTTGTTTTTTTAGAAAAACGCTCTTAATTGTATTGTTCCGGTATGAATGGTTTTACTAGTTTCTGATTTTCGTCCGTTGTAATTTATGGAAACATCTAAAAATTGTGTGATGTTTTTCTGAAATAACAATTGCCAAGTGGAGTTTTTTCCGTTTTGTAAACCTTCTAACAACTGAAACCCAACTGGCGAAGAAGCACTTCCTGTAAAATCATTATTGATGTATGTGAAAATTCCGTTCATAGAAAACCCTTTTTCTGTATTCCAATTAAAGGAAGTACCAAACTGATTTTGTTTTAAGCTTTCTAAATTTCCAATCGTATTTTCTTTGCTGCTGTTTTCGTAAAAAACGTCCCAACTCGCATTTTTAGAAAAAATATAAGACACTTTCGGAGCAATTTCTAAACCATCAATGTTGAAATTTCGACTGGCATAACTATCTGAAATACTTTCCGAATTAGACGTATTCG
>JAULXA010000305.1:526-2144 GCA_032118875.1 Flavobacterium sp. | reverse complement strand
TCCACAATCGGTATCAAAGGTTTGAATGGTATCACCGCCAGTAATTCCCCAATGGAAAATTTCATTTGGAGTGATGTGAATTTTGCGATACATTTCATTTGTTCCATCGCGTTTACATAAAAATCCCACATTATAAACATGGCCATTTTCAATATATGGCATACTTCCTGTAATGATATTAATGTTGTACGAAATGGCGAATTCTTGAAATTTTAAACGAACATCTTCTGTATGAATCGCCAATTTTCTAATGGCTTCTGCTTCTGATAAATGGTTGTAGTCGGCCATTAAAGGTGCTGTGAAAAATTCAGGAAAAAGAGCAAAATCGCAACTGTAACCCGAAACCGTATCGATGAAAAATTCAGCTTGTTCAAATAAAGCTTCTAAACTCGATAAAGAACGCATTTGCCACTGAATTAAACCTAAACGCACTACACTTTTTTTGGTATTAATTAGTTTTGGACTATCATCGTAATAAATGTTATTCCATTCTAGTAAAACGGCGTATTCTTGAGATTCGATGTCACCTTCTAAATAATTTTTTAAGACGCGAACTTCGTGAAAATCATTACTCAATTGAAACGATAAAACCGGATCGTAAATTTCTTTTTTCTTTACTTTTTCAATGTATACTTTTGGAGTAATTTCGTTTTTATACTTGGCGTAATTCGGAATTCTTCCTGCAAAAATGATAGATTTTAAATTTAATTGTTCGCACAATTCTTTTCTAACATCATATAAACGTCGGCCTAAACGAAGTCCACGATATTGTGGATTTATAAAAACATCAATTCCATAGATAACCTCACCATCTGGATTATGAGAATTGAACGTATAATTGGCTGTAATGCCTTTGTAAGTTCTGGTTTTGAAAGCAAAATCTTCTGTTACCAATATGGATAAAGCGGAACCTACAATTATACCATCAACAACTATAACTAATTGTCCTTCTGGAAATTTTGATAATAATATATCTATTTGATTTTCTCTCCAAAAGGAATCCACCATGTCAGGATAGGATTCGACCATGGATTTTTTTAATTCTTTATAATCTTCTATTTTAAGATTACGTAATTCTATAGATTTAATATTTGATGGCATATACAATTGATTTACAACAAATATAGTAAAAATATAGACCAATTACAAACGACAACAAACACTTACAATCGATATTAAATGAATAACTACCGAATAAAGTTTTGAAGGCGCCACATCTTTGCACTGTTGAAATGAAACAACGAGTTCATTAAACATTTAAAAACAATTTTATAACAATTTAAATTTACACGCCATTATGAAAAACAGAGTACAATTAATCGGACACGTTGGGCAAGAGCCAGAAATCAAGAATTTAGAAAATGGAAAATTAGCCAATTTATCTATAGCAACAAATGAAAATTATACGAATGCGAAAGGAGAAAAAGTAGAACAAACCGAATGGCACAGAATTACCGCTTGGGGAAAAACAGCTGAACTCATTGAAAAATATGTTTCAAAAGGAAAAGAAATTGCCATTGAAGGAAAGTTGTCACATAGAAGTTACGAAGACAAAGATGGCATCAAACGTTATGTAACGGAAATTGTTGCTAATGAAATTCTTTTATTAGGAGGAAAT
>JAULXA010000305.1:0-516 GCA_032118875.1 Flavobacterium sp. | reverse complement strand
GATAAACACAAAATTAAATTTATACGCCATTATGAAAAATTCAGTACAATTAATCGGACACGTTGGTCAGGAACCAGAAATTAAAAATTTAGAAACAGGAAAAAAATTAGCTAATATTACCATTGCTACAAACGATGTGTATTTTAAAGAAAACGGAGACAAAGTAGAAAAAACGGAGTGGCACAGAGTTACGGCTTGGGGAAAAACAGCTGAGATTATTGAAAAATACGTTACGAAAGGTAAGGAAGTTGCCGTAGAAGGGAAATTAACACACAGGAGTTACGACGACAAAGAAGGTAACAAACGCTATATCACTGAAGTAGTAATAAACGAAATCTTATTGTTAAGTAAATAATTTTACCTATATGAAAGTTAAAGTATTTTCTATCGGATTAGACGCTGTAAAGTTGGAAAAAGACCAAAATGTGTTGAATGAATTTTTAGCAACAGTCACTTTTAAGAAATCCAGTACACAATATGTGGAAACAGATAATTATTGGTCGGTGCTTGTGCATT
>JAULXA010000304.1:0-8306 GCA_032118875.1 Flavobacterium sp. | reverse complement strand
AATTTCGGGATTGGTAAATATCAAAATTCCTTCTACAATCATTACTTTTCTTGGATGCGTAGTGATGGTATCGTCGGTTCTGTTGTGTGTGATAAAAGAGTAAATAGGTTGGTCGATTATTTTTCCGGCTTTTAAATCTTTTAAATGCTGAATTAATAATTCGAAATCAATGGCACGTGGATGGTCAAAGTTAATTTTGGTACGTTCATCATAAGATAAATTATTAGTTTCCTTATAATAAGAATCTTGGGAAATAATTCCTACTTCTGTTGAAGGAAGTTCGTTCATAATTTGATGTACAACAGTAGTCTTTCCACTACCTGTCCCACCAGCAATACCAATGATAAGCATAAATGTTGTGTTTAATTTAGGCAAAGATAGAAATATATACTGTAAAAAAAATTCTCACTGTGGGGAAAAGTGAGAATTTTTAAGAAAAAAGTAACTAAAATTTAATTATGGATAAGCTGCAATAATTCGTTTATTTTTTGCGGAGTGTTAAAAGCGCCGTTGAAAGAAGTAGTGACTGTTGCTGAGCTTTCATCTTGCACTCCACGGGAGGAAACACATAAGTGTTTGGCGTCAATTATTACTGCAACATCTTCTGTTTCTAAGGCAACTTTTAAATCTTCCGCTATTTGCATAGTCAATCTTTCTTGAACCTGGGGGCGTTTTGCATAATACTGTACGATTCTATTCAGTTTAGATAAACCAATTACTTTTCCAGAGGAGATATAAGCTACATGAGCTTTACCAAAAATCGGTACGAAATGGTGTTCGCAATTAGAATAGAACGTGATATTTTTTTCAACCAACATTTGGTTGTATTGATATTTATTATCGAAAAGTGCCATTTTTGGCTTGTTTTTCGGATTTAATCCAGAAAATATTTCATCGATATACATTTTAGCAACACGTTCTGGTGTTCCTTTTAAAGAATCATCTGTTAGGTCTAAATCTAATGCTTTCATGATTTCAGCAAAATGGAAGGCTATGATTTCCTTTTTTTCTGAATCTGGTTTAGAAAAAGCATCTTTAACCATTGGTGTTTCTAAAGATGTAAATAAATGATCATTACCGATATCTTCTACAGATAAGTTTGAAATTATGTTGGATTCGAAATTGTTTTCTGATTTCATTTCTTGTTTTTTGTTTAACAAATGTAAGAAATAATTAAACAAAAAACACTACCAAACTACTCTTTTTTTTATAGTACTATAAGAAAAATATATAAGTTCATGTTTTCAATTGCAAATGATGAGTTGGTTGAAGTTTTGTTTGAAGGATTTTTAATTGTGTTTTGTGTTTTCCAAATCGGAAAATAAAGCACAAAAAAAACGACTTCAAAGATTTGAAGTCGTTTGTCGGGGTGGCAGGATTCGAACCTGCGGCCTCCTGCTCCCAAAGCAGGCGCGATAACCGGGCTACGCTACACCCCGTGAATGCGAGTGCAAATATACAGTTATTTTTAAAACATCAAAATGATTTTCGTATTTTTTTCATTGATAAAAATAATTTGTATTTTGTATATTTACCCAATATTATAAATTAGACTATGAAAAACTATTTTTACTTATTATTACTTTCAACTGCCTTAATTTCATGTACTTCTAAACCTAAAAAAGAAGATATTGCAAAACTAAATGGGTATTGGGAAATTGAAAAAGTTGATTTTCCTGATGGGAATAAGAAAGAATATAAAGTAAATGAGTTCATAGATTTGATTTCAGTTAAGGATAACAAAGGAATTAGACAAAAAGTAGCACCACAATTAGATGGTTCATTTTTAAAAGGAACTTTGCAAGATAATATTAAAATTGTTGATAGTTCAGGTTGTTATTATTTAAAAACGGATTCGAAATTTACGAAGTGGGAAGAAAAAATTCTTTCGGTTTCTGATGATACATTTGTTTTAGAAAACGAAGCTAAAATTGTATATCACTATAAGAAATTCGTACCTTACGATAAAAGAAAATAAGATGAAGAGATTTAATAATGATTTTTCTGTGGGTGATGTCATGAAAGAGTTTATGAAATCTAGTAAGCTTGAAGCGGGTTTAGATATTATAAATGTGAAGGAAACTTGGTTTAAAATGATGGGTCCGGCTTTTAAAAATTATACGGAACAAATTGAATTGAGAAGACAAACCTTATATGTGCAATTGAATTCTTCCGTTGTAAAACAAGAATTAGAGTACGGGAAATCTAAAATTATAAAAATGCTGAATGAAGAACTAGGCAAAGATTTGATTAAAGAAATTGTGTTCAGATAAAAGGTAAAGGGTTTTGGGTAAAAGGAAATAAAAAAGGCGATTAGAATTTCTAATCGCCTTTTTATATCTATATCAACTATTCCCTAAATAGGGAACACTGATTACTCTTTTATTAGAATTGCTCTCTTCCAGCAAAGTGGAATGCACCTTCGATAGCAGCATTTTCATCAGAATCTGAACCGTGAACAGCATTTTCTCCAATAGAAGTAGCATATTTTTTACGGATAGTTCCTTCAGCAGCATCTGCAGGGTTTGTAGCACCAATTAAAGCTCTGAAATCTTCAACAGCGTTATCTTTTTCTAAGATTGCTGCAACGATTGGTCCGCGAGTCATGAATTCTACTAATTCACCAAAGAAAGGTCTTTCAGAGTGAACTGCATAAAATTTCTGAGCGTCAGCAACAGTTAATTGTGTTAATTTCATTGAAACGATTCTGAAACCACCTTCAGTAATCATGTTTAAAATTCCACCGATGTGTCCGTTTTCAACACCATCAGGCTTAATCATTGTAAATGTTCTATTTGTAGCCATTTTTCTTAAATTTTTTGCAAAGGTAGTATTTAATTCTTTATTGCAAAGCGGTTTGTTGAAATTTATTGAACGATTGATTTCACCATACGGAAACCATAAAATTCATGCGTTTTTTCTGGAGCAGTTGAAATTCTGTTTGCTGGTCGGATATAGTTAGGTTGACTATCCCAAGAACCACCTCTAACACTTTTCTTTTCTCCACTTTCAGGTCCTTTAGGATTCTTACCATTTTCAATTTTGTAATAATCTTTATTGTACCAATCCCAACACCATTCCCAAACGTTTCCGCTCATGTCATATAAACCTAATTCATTTTGTAATTTACTTCCCACAACATGTGGTAAACCATTACTATTTCCTTTATGCCAAGCAATTTCGTCTAACGTATTACTTCCAGAATATTTAAATCCTTTACTTAATTTTCCACCTTTTGCAGCATATTCCCATTCCGCTTCGGTTGGCAATCTGTAACCATTTGCGGTAAAATTACAAGCATAAAATGGTCCGTTCATTGTGTAAACTTGAGTTAAACCTTCTTTTTTACTTAACCAATTGCAATAAGAAATAGCATCTTCCCAAGTGATATTGTTCATTGGTAATTTATCTTTCCAACCCCATTTTGGAGCTTTTGGCATTTTGATTTTTTTTGCTTTAGCGTATTGTTTCCATTCCCAAACTGTTACTTCGAATTTGCTGATTTCGAAACTATTGATAGTTACTTCGTGTTTTTTTTGTTCATCAACATCTGCATTTCCATCTAAATCGTCAGATCCCATATAAAAGTTTCCACCTTCAACTTTAATCATTGAAAAGGGTAATGTTGTGAATGATAATAATGTAATTGAAATTAGTAGGGTAGTGGTAAGTAAAATTGTAGTTTTTTTCATCTGATATTAGTTAAATGTTAAATTTGGGTCATTTTTCTGATGCAAATATAGAATTAGACCAAAATAAAACAAGAAAAAACAGATGAATTTTCATTAAAATCGATGAAATGCAGTTTTTTTTAAAACTTAGACGCTTTTTTTTGGTTGAAAATTGCGAATAGTTTAAATTTTGATGATTTTGAAATGTGTATTTAACGGATTTGATAATAAAATAACATCATTTTTGAATTTATTTGAATAAAACTCACTGAAGTTGTTTTTTCGTTCTTGTAAACTGCCTTTTGCAAATAATTGATTCTGAATATCAGTAATGCGCTCCAGTTTCTCAGTATGTACTCTTTTTTCTGCTTTAAGCAGGCGTTTTTCCAAGTTTTCTAAACCTTTTATTTGTTTTGCTTCTTGCGCCTTTACTGCACCAATAAAAGATTTGTCTGTTTGTTCTGCAATTTTAAATAATTCAGAAAATTGTTTTCTTAATGTTTCTTTCTGTTCGGAAAAATCAATTTTGAAAAGGGATACTTCTTTTGTTTTTTGATGTATTAATTCTTCTTGTGATAAAAATAATTCCGACCAAGTTACATGCAGTTTTTCTATTTTCTCTATTTGTTTTTCGGTTGCCACCACAAATGAATTTCGAAGCATTAAAATAGGAAATGTGACCTTTTGAGACTCAAAGTTGCTTTTTAATTCTAACCAATACGCAATTTCACCTCCACCGCCAATATAAGCTAAGTTGGGTAAAATCACTTCTTGATATAAAGGTCTTAAAATTACGTTTGGACTAAATTTTTCTGGAGAATTTTCAAGTAAATTTAAAATTTCAGTTTCAGAAAATTGAATTTCAGAATTGTTTACTTTATAGGTGTTGTTTTCAAAAATAATTCGTTCACGTAAATTATCTTCAATATAAAATAAATTAATTTCTCTCGGATTAACTTGAACAGTGTAATCCTTTAATTGAGTAATTGTTTTTGAAACTTCGGTAAAAGAATTTTGATGGATTAATTCGTCCTTAATATTAGGTACAAAAAGTGTTTTCAAATTGCGATCATCACCATCAATAATTACTAAACCTTCTGCTGAAAATAACTCATTGGCTAAAAAACGAGTCGCATCTGCTAAATTACGGTGTTCTAAATATGATTTTTTAAATAACTCTTTTAAATAATCTGCAGTTTCACCAACGCCAATTGTTTTGGAAAATTCTTCAAAAACTTCGTTTAAACCATCAGTTGACAATCGTCCAACAGGCCCGAAACTCTCTCTTTCCCATTTTATTTTTTTATCTTTTAGATGGAAATGATTGATTTCTTCAAAATCGTGATCTTCCGTTGCCATCCAATAAACAGGTACAAAATTGTACTCCGAATACTTATTTTTCAATTGCTTGCATAAATTAATTGTAGAAGCAATTTTGTAAAGAAAATAAGCTGGACCAGTGAATAAATTCAATTGATGGCCAGTGGTTATGGTATAGGTTTTTTCAGATTTAAGTGACTCAATATTAGTTTGAGTGTTTTCTGAAATTGGAAAGTTTGCATGCTGTTTTTTTAACGCTTCAACTAAAGTTAATCTGTTTTTTAAGCTATAGTTTTTTGATTTTTCATCAATTTGTAAAGCGAAATTTTCTAAAGTTGGAAAACGGTGATAAAGTGATTGTATTTCAGGTTTTTGATCTAAATAATCTACAATTAGTTTAGAAAAATAACCTGATTTTTGATACGTAATACAATCTGTTGGCATAATTTTTTTTGTAAAAATAATTAAAAATCAGTTGCCGTATTATTTTTTATTATCTTTTTAACGAAAAATGCCCTTTGTACTCTTTTCCATTTTCTCTAGTAACCACAAACCAATAATCTGATGAAGGTATATCTTTACCTAAATATTTACCATCCCAACCTATAGAATTACTTCCAAATTGTTTTAGAAATTTCCCATATCTATCAAATATTTTGATAGTTAAATTAGGCTCGTTTTCAGAGAATTTTATTTTCCAAAAATCATTATATCCATCTCCATTTGGGGTGAAAAAATTCGGATACATTAATAGGTAAATATCATCTGAAACGGTACCACATCCATATTTATCTCTTACATATATGGTATATTCTCCAAGATCTAAATCATAAAACACATTGCTGTCTTGATAATCGATATCATTTAAAGAATATTCGTAATTTCCTAATCCAGTTACATTTACTGTAATTACATTGTTGCTTTCTGTCCAATCTTGAGTAATAAATTTGGTTATAATCGCGGGATTGGAAAGAATTACAGGTACAGTTTCTGTTGTAGAACAAATTACGCTACCGTGAGTTTCTGTTACGGTTAAAGTATAGTTTCCAGCTTGAGAAACCGTGATACTAGGAGTGGTTTCGCCAGTTGACCATAAATAAGAATCAAATGGATTATTTTCAGTTAAGGTAACGGTGTAACCTTCACATAAATAATATTTTTCTTCTAAATTTATAATTGGTGTTGGAATTAATGTTAAATCTAAATTTGCAATATTAAAACAACCGAAATTATCTGTTATTACTACATAAATAATTTTATTTAAAGCATTTAAATTATACGTACTGAAATTAGTAATTAGTTCTGAATAATCTCTAGTTTGTGCTCCAATTAGAGTGTTGTAATAGGTGAAAATATAATTGCTTGAGTTTGCAATTAAAAAAGAATTAAAACTTGAAAGATTTGTATTTTCATTATTATTGTTCTGGTTGTCGCAAATTAAAGTCGCAAAATTAGAAACTAGTGGTAAAGGTTTGAAACTGGAAGAAATGTAAACATTTTGATTATATGTATCACAGTTTAAGCCTATTCTTACTTTTAATTGCAAGTTTTCTCCGCCAGCTAAATTTGTAATTGAGTTAGTGGTAGACCAAGTTGTACCGCCATCAAAACTGTATAAATCACCAGGAGTTGTAATAGTTACAGTTGCATATTTATTGCATCCAGCATCATCAATTGTATAATTGGGATACGAATTTTCAAAATTTACTAAATACACATAAATGTAGGGTGAAGTACAACCTTGTGCGTTTTTAATTTTTAAAAGGTAACTTCCAGCAGCTACGTTGTTTAATGTGTTTGATGTTTGCCAAGTTGTTCCTCCATCGAAACTATATTCTGATGCTGGAGTGGTAATTGTTATACTTCCTAAATTTGAACAATATGGAGCTATAGCTGTATAATTTGGTGTGGTTAAAAAATCACTATCAAAAACAACACTGTTAAAATTTGAAATACAACCAAATTCATTCATAGTTCTAATTTTATAAATGCCAATTGGTAGGTTAGTAGCCGTATTATTTGTGGACCAGGTTACGCCATCATCAAAACTATATTGTGAAGCAACTGTTGTAATAGTAATACTTCCTAATTCGTTACAATTGGTTGGATTTACAAGTGTATATAATGGATAATCACTTAAAAAAGAAACAATATTAATTGGTGTGCTGTAAGAATAACAGTTGTTTATGGTTCTAATTTTTACATAATAAGTTCCAACACTTAAGTTTAGCATTTGCGCATTTGTGGTCCAAGTCACACCATCATCATAACTATATTCTGCAGCTGGTGAAGTGATTGTTATAGAACCTGTGCTAACAAAACAGGTAGGTTGACTGACTACAATTATTGGTGAAACAGCAACATTACTTGGTAAAATGGTTACAGAAGCACTAGAAATACAACCATCAGCATCCGTAATGGTTACGCTATATGTTCCAACGCTAGTTACAGTTGCCTCTTGAGTGATAGCTCCAGTTGACCACAAATAAGAGACGCCAGGTGAAGCTTTTAAAACAGTACTTCCGCTACAAACATTTAATATTCCAGAAATTGTTGCCGATGGATTTTTTACTACTAATTGAAATGTAATGATTTTAAAGCAAGTAGCATTTTTATTAATTCTTGCATATATTGTAGCTGAATAACTTTCATAATTTGTAAAGTTTACAATTGCATTTGTGTTGCTAAAAGCATCATTATAATTTGTGAAATAGCTTAATGTTAAACCAGTTTGCGTTCCAATTATTTGGGAATCTACTAACGGTAAATTAAAAAATTCTTTACCATCGTCATTGTTATCACAAGCTTTTAAAAACCCTGTTTGTAGCGGAACATCGCAATCGGGAGAACAATTTAAAAATGAAATATCCCATCCAGGATTAGCATCATTATCACTCGCGCTATTAAAACTTGTTCCTGTACAATTTGATTCAGTTATGGAATAGTTAATAGTTACTCCTACATTATAATTTCCTGTGGTTACATTGATTAAATCAGCTGCGGTTAATTGAAAACAAAACGTATTTGTAATTAAGTTTAAAGATGAAGGTGTTGAAGTTGTATAAATAATATTATTTGAACTATTGTAAACGTTTAAAGTAATTGAAGCTACATTTGCAGCTATTCCTCCAGAATTTGGTATAGTAAAAGTACCACAAACATCAATTGGTAATGTTGGACAAATTTTATAAAGTGGGTTTAATTCAATACTACCTTGTAAATTTTCATTAGAATGATTCAAACATAAATCGTCAATATATGCATAACCAAAATGCCCGTTAAGTCCGCATCTTGCTGCTGTAAATTCAATTGAAA
>JAULXA010000303.1:0-6124 GCA_032118875.1 Flavobacterium sp. | reverse complement strand
TTATTAGTCGTATAAAACAAGCCCGCTCCTAAATGTACAGAAAAATCGTCTTGTTGGTATAAAAAGCTAGGTTTTGTACCGAAAATCACATTACTGTATTTCATTTCGGCAACATTATAATAATCTTTTTCGAAATTTCCTCCTACGTAATCTACAACAAAAGAAGCTCTAATTTTGCTATCCATAATTTCGAAATCGAACGCTGGTTTTACAAAAAATCTGTTTTCTCCAGAACCAAATTTGTCAGAAAAACGTTTGAATTGCATCGAAGCATCATTGAACAATCCGTCTTTAAATTCCATTCTTCCGCCAAGCGAAATCGTATTGTAACTTTGCATTTCTGAAATTGAATTGATAGTGACATCATCAAAAACAATGTTTTCAGTTGGCAAACCGTACCAATTGATGGTTTGATTTTTTACACCTAAATCGACATTCCAATTCATGTCTTTCGTTCTACTTCCGTAAGTAAAATCTAAACCAGTTGTATAATATTTATCATCTAAAACTACATCTTTTATGCCACCTTGAGACGATAAATGACGTAACAACCCACCTATATAATCCGTTTTACTCAATTGATGTGCTAAGAATACTTCGGCATTTACAGTTCCGTAATTTCCAGCGCCTAACGAAGCATAATTAGAAAATCCCTTTTCTTGTTCTTCTTTATCTACATCAGCTGCTTTTCCTTTTGATGGTACGAAAGTTGACGCAACCGGAAAAGAAAAAATTTGATATTTGATTGGAATTTTTGGTTCCACTACTTCTTCTTCTACTGCTGGAGTTTCCTTTACTTTAAAAGCATCAGAAATGGTTGGCGTATAAGGCTTTACAATATTTACAACTTCACTACCAATGTTTTCGTCTTTCTTTTGAGAAAAACCAACTTGAATAGCTGAAATGGCGATGATACTAAAAATTATTTTTTTCATGTTTTTATATTTTAACCGCAAAGACACAAAGGTTTTCGCAAGGTTCGCAATGATTCTTGGCTCTTTTAACTTTTTACTTGGTTCTTATTTCGTAACTGACGAATTCGTTTTTGCTTCTTCAGCTTTAATTTTATCTAATTCCGTTTGAGATTCTGTAACCACATCCGGAAATTCAGCAAAATTATCGATAACACTTTGTAAAATTTCAGTGGCCTGGAAACTATCTTTTAATCCGTAATAGTTTTTCGCCATTACCACTAAACTTTTCGCACCGAAATATTTGTAACCTGAATAAGTTGCTGAATATTTTTCAACGGCTTTGTTCGATACCTCAAACTTTCCTTCTTTATTTTTGAAATACGCATCGTAATACAAAGCTTCTGCTGCTAATTCCCCTTTTGCGATTTTCTGTAATTTGGCGTAAGCTTCTTTTGCTTTAGCATCGTTATTGGTTTTTATGGCTGAACGTGCAATGATAATTTGTGCATCACTTTTAATTTTATCTTCAATTTTTGGATTCTTCAACACTTTATCAGAATAGATTTCAGAATTTGCAAAATCTTGTTTTTCGTAATAACACTTCATCAAATTTGATTGTGCGAAAGTGGTATTTTGCGGATATTCTGCATCTGATTCTAATCGTTTTAAAACCGGAATCGCTAAATCACAATTTCTATCTTTCAAATGAATTTCTGATAATCGAACCAAAGCTTGTTCTGTAAACTCGTTTCGGGCTTGACCAATTACATAATCGTAATGTGGAATCGCGTTTTTCTCTAATTTATCAGCAAAATATAATTGTGCTAAGTAGAAATGCACTTTTAAAGCGTGTAATCCATTTGGAAATTGCGCTAAATAGCTTGTAAAACCTTCAATTGCTTTTTTAGGACTATTGTTTAAATATTGCTTTTCAGCTGATTCATACATGTCGTTATCCAATTCAGCATCCGTAACTTCCACAAAAGAAAGCGTTTTTACCCAAGCTGCATATTCTCCAACTTTTCCGTTCGCTTTGTATATACTTTTCGCTGTAGCAACCGCTTCTAAAGATTCTGGAGAATTTGGGAATTCAGCCACCACTTTTTTGAATTTCGTAATAGCAGCATCATCTTTATCCGTGTTGTAGTAAATCAAACCTTGTTTTAATATCGATTTAGACACATAAGCGCTATTTTTATGATTGTTGATTAAAACATCAAATGTCGAAATCGCTTTATCATTTTGTTCTTCAACCGTATAGGTATTCGCTAATTCATATAAAGCATCATCCATATATTGTGATGTTTTATAGGTTGACACGAATTTGGTTAAATCTTCAATTTTCTTGTCGTTTTTATTTACAAATCCGTAACTCATACCTTTTTGGAACGCGGCATAATCTGCATCCACACATTTTAGTTCGATCGCTTTGTTATATGAATCCATTGCTGGCCAATATTTTGATGAAATATAATTACAATCAGCCAAACGTAAATACGCATCTGTTAATCGGTTTTTATCCTCTTTTGAATTTGTAATGTAAGTATTGAAATACGGAATGGCGTTTTCGTATTCTTTAATTTTAAAATACGAATAAGCCAAGTTGTAATTCACCGTTTTATTTTCTGGAGTTTCACTAGCCGAAGCATTATTTAAAAATTGTTTGTACGTTAAAACCGCTTCTGAAAATTGATCTAAACTGTATTCACACTCGCCTTTCCAAAAAGTAGCACGAGCTGTAATTTTCGAATCTTTATTCTCTGTTAAAGATTTTTTAAATAACACATATGCGTCTTGGTATTTTCCATCCGTATAAACTTCCAAACCTCTGTAAAACGCTACTTTTTGATATGCCATTTTGTTTTCAGGCGTTTTATTTTTTTCCAATAAAACCAAGGCTTCAGTATAATTTTTTGATGTGATGTACGAATTAATCAATAAACTTTTCAATTCTGGATTGTTCAAATTCGCTGGATATTTATCCATAAACGTTTTTAGAATTTCAGGCGTTGAAACGTATGGATTTCCTATTTCGTAACTCAATTTCGTATAATTCAATGCCGCATCTTCTTGAATTTTGGCATCAAAAGTCATTTCAGAAGCCGTTTTGAAGGCATTTAAAGCTTGTGGCTTTTTATCCGTATTCAAATAACTTTCTGCTAAGTGATAATATGCGTTTTGCGCTACAAAATCATTACCGTCAATAATTTTATTAAATTGCGTAATGGCTTTTTCATACTCTTTTTGCTGGTAATACGTATAGCCTAATTGGTAATAATCTGTATTTGTCCATTTTCCATTTTTACCTCTGTAGGCTTGTAGATAAGGTAAAGCTTTATCGTATTTTTTTAAATTGAAATAACTTTCCCCGATAATTTTTGATAATTCACTTTTTTCTAAAGCTGAAGATTTTTTTAGTTGTGGTTCACCTAAATCGATGGCTTTTTGAAAATTTCCTAATTTGAAATTCATATCCGCTTGAAAGTAACCCATTTTTTCTTTGTACTTATCTTGATCAGAAACTTGTCCGAAAAGTTCATTCGCTTCTTCGTATTTATCACCTTCGTAAGCCAAATACCCTAAATAATATTTTGCTTGATTTCCGTATTCTTTAGAATTGGCAACTTTATTCAAATATTTCGAAGCATCTTTATTATTTTTGGTTGAAAAATAAGCATAACCGCGTTGAAAATTGGCTTTTTCCATATCGGAAGCAGACAAATCTGGTTCATGAATATTTTCGTACCATTTTAACGATTGCGTATAATTTCCTTCAGTAAAATAATACTGTGCGACTTCCAAATAAGCTGAATTTCTTTTCGTACTGGTTGGATGATTTTCTATAAACGATTCCATTAAAGCATCTGCACCTTGCTGGTTGGTTTTTATGGCACAATTCGCAATATAATAATCACAATCTGATATTATTTCTTCAGAAGTTGCCGTGCTCTTTACTTTATCGAATAAAATTTGAGACGCTTGAAATTGCTGCTCTTTGTATAATTGAACCGCTTTATCGTAATCTTGATTTTCTCCTAAATAAACTGCAGATTGCTGAGCAATAACACTTTGTGAAATAAAAATCAATAACAAGGATATCTTTGTTAAAATGTTCATAGTTGTATTCTGTTTAAGTTTCATATGTTTTGATTTTATTCTTAATGGTAACATATGAATCGATTTATTTAATTAGTGTTTGCCATAGCAAACATTTTGTTATTTCGATTTCAAATATATCAAATCGATATGACTATAAACGCCAAAATTATCTTAATTATTGTTATTGAAATTATTTAGTTCAATAATTTTGTTTAACGTTCAAATGTTTATATTTTTACACATTAATTATGTAACTATGAGTCAAACGATTTTATCACTAAAAAACGTTTCTATATATCAAGAAAACAATTTAATATTATCAGATATTAATTTAGAAGTTCAAAAAGGAGAATTTTTATATTTTATTGGAAAAACAGGTTCTGGTAAAAGTAGTATCATGAAAGTTCTTTATGCCGATTTACCTTTAAAAGAAGGTGAAGGAACTATCGTAGACTATGATTTAAATACCTTAAAAGAAAATGATATTCCATATTTGAGAAGAAAAATAGGTATTGTTTTTCAAGATTTTAAATTATTATATGACCGAAATATTAAAGAAAATCTACTTTTTGTTTTAAAAGCTACGGGTTGGGTTGATCCAGTTGAAATGAACAATCAAATTCAGGAAGTTTTAGACCGAGTTGGAATGGGAAATTTCGCTAGTAAAATGCCACATCAACTTTCTGGTGGTGAGCAACAACGTGTCGCTATTGCAAGAGCTTTATTAAACGATCCAGAATTAATTTTAGCAGATGAACCATCAGGAAACCTTGATCCTCAAACGAGTATTGAAATTATGGAAGTTTTAAGAAAAATCAATGCTAACGGAAAAACAGTAATTATGGCGACGCACGATTATGCTTTATTACTGAAATACCCGTCAAAAACCTTAAAATTCGAAGACGGTAAAGTTTTTGAAGTGGTACAAAAATCAGTGTAACTTTTTTAACAAATGGTACACTAATAGTACAAACTAACTAAAAACTAAAAATTATGAACGAAGCTATTAAGAAAAACGGAATTAAATTCGGAATTATTTCAGCAATTATTTCAATTGTTGTAACGGTGTTAATGTATGCAATTGATATCAATTTATTTGCCAATTCATATATTGGAATTGGAATGGTATTTTTCTATTTAGCACTTGGGATTTATGTTGTTTCAACCACAAAAAAAGAAATGGGTGGAACCATTAATTTTAAAGAAGCATTTACAGTTTACTTCTTATATTCTGTAATTGGAATCGTAATAGCAAACATCTTTAATTACATCTTATTTAATTTCATTGACCCATCTGCAAAAGAACAAATTTTAGAAATCACAATTAATAAAACAGTTGAAATGATGCAAAAATTTGATACTCCAAAAGATATCTTAAAAGAAACAATCAAAGGAATGAAAGAAAACGATCAATATTCAATTGCAAACATTATTAAAGGAAGTGCAATGGGAATTGTCTTTTCTTCAATAATCGGATTGATTATAGCCGCAATAATGAAAAGCAAAACAACATATAACGAATAAATGAATATATCACTAGTAATTCCCTTATTAAACGAACAAGAATCGTTACCTGAATTATCTAAATGGATTGAGAAAGTTATGACTAGTCATAACTTTTCTTATGAAGTATTGTTTATAGATGATGGTAGTACAGATGCCTCTTGGCAAACTATTTTAGACTTACAAAAAGACAATTCCAACATCAAAGGAATTAAATTTTTACGCAATTATGGTAAAAGTCAAGCCTTACACGCTGGTTTTGCAAAAGCCTTAGGAGATGTAGTAATTACTATGGATGCCGACTTACAAGATAGTCCAGATGAGATTCCAGACTTGTACGATTTAGTTCAGAATCAAGGTTTTGATTTAATTTCTGGTTGGAAGAAAAAACGTTACGATTCAGTTGTTTTCAAAAATATTCCATCCAAATTATTCAATTGGGCAGCAAGAAGAATTTCTGGTGTCAAACTAAACGATTTCAATTGCGGACTAAAAGCCTACAAAAATGTAGTCATTAAAAACATTGAAGTTTCTGGTGAAATGCACCGTTACATTCCTGTTTTAGCTAAAAATGCAGGGTTTGCAAAAATTGGTGAAAAAGTCGTAAT